>CAZXJC010000261.1:0-8443 GCA_964640885.1 uncultured Pirellulaceae bacterium
GGCGTCAGCGTTTCAAAAGCTGGCAAACCATGTTGCAAACTTATCAGCGCACCAAGCAACTGGCGGACGATTTACCTGCAACGATTGAATTGCTTACCGGGGCAGCTCGACCAATCCTGGAGCGCTGGTTTGAATCCGAAGTCCTCCGTGCCACGCTGGCGACCGACGCCATCATCGGCGCTTTCTCCTCGATCTCATCCCCGGGCACGGCTTATGTGCTGCTTCATCACGTGATGGGGCAGGCGGGTGGAGCGAGGGGAGTCTGGGGTTATATCGAAGGTGGCATGGGTGGCCTGGCAAATGCCCTGGAAAAGGTCTGTACGGATCTTCACGTTGACATCATCCGTGAGGCGGAAGTACGGCGAATTCTCACCGAGTCGGGACAGGTCCAGGGAATCCAGTTACAGGACAACCGCGTTTTGCTCTCTCCGGTTGTTGCTTCCAGTGTGGATGCTCACCTGACATTCGAGCGTTTCCTGGAACCGACTGATTTACCGGAAAATTTCCGCGAGCAGATCGCCCGTATCGACTACTCGTCTGCCTCAGCCAAGATCAACCTGGCACTTAGTGAATTACCAAATTTTACTGGGGCGGCGACTCCCACCTTGGGTCCTGAGCACCAGGGAACGATCCACATCGGTTCTACCCTGGACTACCTGGAACGTGCCTACGAGGATGCCGCTCGTGGTTGGCCCAGTACTGAGCCGATATTGGAAATGACGATTCCGACAAGTGTCGACAGCACGATTGCACCGGAGGGCAAGCACCTGGTCTCCCTGTTTGTTCAATACGCCCCGTATCAGCTGGCCAATGGAAACTGGGATGATATCAAGGAAGATTTCGCGGATCGTTGTATTGAACAGCTGGCCCGTTATGCTCCCAATGTCCCGGATGCTATTGAACACCGCCAGGTCCTGAGTCCGCTGGATCTCGAACGGACATACGGTTTAACGGGTGGGAACATCATGCAGGGCGCAATGAATTTAAATCAGCTTTACTTCATGCGACCGGTGGCCGGTTGGGCTGATCATCGCTCTCCGCTGGCTGGTCTTTACCTCTGCGGCGCTGCCAGCCATCCCGGGGGTGGTGTCATGGGTGCCTGCGGCAGGAATGCTGCGCAAGAGATTCTTCGTGACATTTGATCCCGAGTAACAGTTTTTTTGTTCATAACTGTCATCGCCCAGAGCGTGATAAAGAAGAGCAGCACGATAATGCCCAGGGCGATGGTCCAGTTAAGCCAGGCATTCTCAACGCGACGTTCACGTGTTTCCTTCTCAACTTCTTTCTTGCGTTGATATTCTACGCTATCGGTTTCGCGCAAACGAAACTGGACATCACATTTCGGACAAAGCGCATCCTGGTCGAGCATATCGCGAGGGACTTCCAACTCATGCCCGTTGGGACAATCAATGTGAAGCAATTCCGGTGGCGCATCAATTACTGGACCCGCGACATCGGGCACCGCTGGCACATCTGGATCCTTAACCGAAACATCGATTACTGGTTCGACAGCAGTCTCTTCTTGAACGGTAAGTTGTTCACCAATTGAAACCTGGTCTTGCACGGTGGGCTCGACAAATTCGGTGCCGGATTGTCCAAGCGGGCTGGGTATCAGGAACGCCTCACCACACATCGGGCACTGGCTTTGCTGCCCAACGTGTGATTCGTTTCCTTGCAGGACATGGCCTTGTGGGCATTGAAATTGAAATACCATTGGTCGTTTCTACCTGTCCTGATTTATTCGCCACAGGCCTGCTGGAAACAATAGTCGAATAGTAACTGCCATTCGATGCGAGTCAGTTCCTGGCAAAAGGGGAGCAGGGTGGAATCGACCGTGCCCGCCTGCTGGCAAAGATCAACAAACAGGAAAGGATCCCATGCTCCCTCGCTAGTCAGTTGAGAAATACTGATTTGCGGTTCCTGGGCCAGCAGGGTCTCAGTGGCTGCGGTCATCGCTTCATAAACCGGATGATCTGGCACTTTACGAAACCAGTACTTGGCATTCGAAAAATCCTTTTCGCGGCGATGCATAATGGCGTGCCAGAAACTACCGCTGGTAGACTTAATATGCTGGCTAATCTCGTGGGACTGGTCCAAAAAGTCATGCCACAGCCAGACTGCCGAAATACAGCAGGCAGCACTACTCGCATCACGTAAATTCTGACCGGCAAATGCTTTTTCAATGGTCAGTCCTAACAGCGAGCTCCGTTGTTCCGGATCGGGATCGCCCTGATCAATAGCTACCGGCCGTGTTGGGTGTAATACGGCCGCAAAAGCCTCGCCATAGTTTGTTTCGTCAAATGCTTCCACGTTCACTCTGTCACTCCACTTACCGCCGTTCATCGGTTAAAGACTATCAAGGTTGGCTGTATTTTACGGTGAGTTGGCAAACCATGCGATACACATTCACTGTCACAGGTAACTAAATCAGTTCCAGCAACAATTTACCTTGACGGCGGACAGTGCTACACTAAAAACAGCTTCTCCACTCTCATTCTTGAAATTGTAGGACTTCATTGATCGATGCCAGACGAATCCGCTGACAAATTACCGCCCGAAGCAGCTGCCGAAACTCCATCGCAGCCCGCTGCCGATGCTGATCAGGAAAGTCAGCCGGTACCCGGCGACAGTCCTACCGACTCACCCGCTGCCTCACCAGCAGCTGAGGAAACGAGCGATACGACAGAAGCTGTCCCGGAGGACCAGGGAGCGGAGCAACCGCGGCGAAAAATCAAAATCGGTTCTCGGCAGGAGCGACCGGGCAAAAAGCCTGCCCCGGGAAGTCCACCGGTAACTGCTACTGCTCCAACAGGCCCTACCGCGATTCCAACGGTGCGAGATCCGTTACCGGCCGACCTGGAAAAAGAGATCCAAGAGGCGCTCGGCAATGCTAACCTGGAGGAAATTGTTGCCAGTGAAGTCACTCAACAGGCGGGCGAATTACTGGCTGATGACAGTACCCGTCGGGCCACGGTAATTCGGGTTCACGGCGATGACGTCTTTTTCTCTCTCAGTGGCCCACACGAGGGAACGGCTTCAGTCCGCCAGTTCAAAAAAGAGCCGGCGGTAGGGGATCAGTTAGATGTGATCATTAGACGGTACAATAGCGACGAGGGTCTCTACGAAGTAAGACTGCCTGGTGCGGCAGTCGACGTTAGCGACTGGTCGGATCTCCAGGATGGCGCAGTCGTAGAGGCTCGGATCACGGGAGCTAATACCGGTGGCCTGGAATGCATGGTCAACAATATCCGTGGTTTCATTCCAGCGAGTCAAATCGGCATCTTCCGTGTCGAAAACTTTGCCGAGTACATCGATCAAAAACTTCCTTGCGTAATCACTGAAGTCAATCGACGACGAAAGAATCTCGTCCTCAGTCACCGGGCAATCTTGGAAAGAGACGCAGAGTCAACCCGCAAAGAAGTTTTAGAAACACTTCAGGTTGGACAAACCATCGAAGGCACGGTGCGCAGCATTCGTGACTTTGGCGTCTTTGTCGACATCGGTGGCATTGATGGCATGATCCACATCAGCCAGCTGAGCTGGGACCGAGTGGAACACCCTGAAACTGTCGTTAAGAAAGGGGAGACGGTCAAAGTCCGTATTGAGAAGATCAATCTGCAAACCGGTAAAATTGGACTTTCTTACCGTGCCTTACAGGAACATCCCTGGACCAAGGCCGCTGAACAGTTTCCGACTGGCAGTACCGTGGAAGGAACGGTCAGCCGGATTGCTGACTTTGGTGCGTTCGTTAGGCTCGCCGCTGGGATAGAAGGCCTCATTCACGTCAGTGAATTAGCTCATTACCGGGTCAGCATGGTCAGTAGTATCGTCAATGAAGGTGACCAGGTAAGTGTCAAAATACTGTCAGTCGACCCCGACGCTCAGCGAATGTCCCTGTCACTCAAGGCCCTGCAAGACGCTCCTGCTGGCACTAAAAAAGATAAAGGCCGTCAAGAAGATGACACTCCGGCCTGGGAACGAACCGTTCCCCAGCGTAAAGAACCACTCAAGGGTGGTATGGACCGACCCAGTGGTGGTGAGCAGTTTGGTTTGAAGTGGTAATCGAAGGTACTTGGAGCGTGCTGCTTCAGGTCACCTGCACCACGATGCGACCGCTGGTTTCAGACTGGAGCATTTTTTCGACCTGCTGGTCGACTTTCGCCAGGGGAGTTTCCACCAGGTAATCTGTCGGGAAATCCAACCGCCAGGGACCAGCAAGCTGGCTCCAGTGATGAGCCTTCGTTTGATGGTCAGTCCAGGCCGAATCGATCCCTGCCAGCGTGACTCCGCGCAAAATAAAGGGATAAACGGTCACGGGTAAATCTGCCCCGGCAACCATGCCACAGGCTGCCACGGTCCCACGTGGTGAGGTCTCCCGCAGCAACTGACTGAGCGTAGCCCCGCCAGCCACATCAATGCCACCTTGCCAGTGTCCACGCAAGAGTGGTTTCTTCGAACTGTCTTGCCACTCATCCCGTGAGATCACACGCGTTGCACCCCACTGTTCTAGTGATTTAGCCAGTTGTGGCTTACCCGTCAGAGCAACAGCCTGGTATCCCAGTTTTGCCAGCAACATTAAGGCGATACTGCCAACACCACCACTCGCTCCGGTCACCAGTACTTCTCCTTCGTCACCTGGTTCAACTCCATGGCTTTTCAAGGCCTCGACGCAGGCAGCAGCGGTCAATCCTGCCGTTCCGTAGGACATGCAGTCTCGCAGCGTTAGTCCCTCAGGACGGGCGACGACCCAGGCGCTGGGAACGCGAATCAGCTCGGCCCAGCCACCCCAATGTCCAGCACCCAGTTCATAGCCGGTAACGACCACTTCGTCACCCGGACTCCACTGGGAATCTTCACTTTCCAGGACCACGCCAGCGGCATCCACGCCAGGGACATGGGGGAACGAGCGAACGACTCCTGGATGGCCGGAAGCGGCCAGGGCATCCTTGTAGTTCAACGACGACCAGTGAACCTGGATCAGCACCTCTCCTGCCGGCAGATCAGCTCGTGGGTGGTCGGTATAGCTGGCCTGTACTTCTCCCGTATCATCACGATTTACCAGGTAACAGGAGAACGAATCAGCAGATTCCATCAAATTCTTCCTTCCCATGATATAAGTCAGCAACGACCGCTTCAGGAGGGTAGAGCACGGCTTTGCAAGTGATTGTAAAAACTATTGTAACCGGTGGTTGATTGTTTGTATTGGACTGCCTGGGTCCGTCAATTGACAGAAGGCTGTAGCGGGCGATACAATTGCCCACGTTTTGCCAGTGGCAAGATCATGCTTTGCGGCCAAACCACGGTTGCTGATGCCACCGAAAATATGACTGGAGTAACAATCAATGAGTAACGTACAGGAATTTTCCGACGACAATTTTGGTCAAGAGGTCCTGGAATCTGCCGACCCAGTGCTAGTCGATTTTTGGGCACCCTGGTGTGGACCTTGTCGACAACTTTCACCGCTCATCGATGAGCTGGCTGAAGAAAATGCTGGTACGGTCAAGATCGGTAAGGTGAACATCGACGAAAGCCAGGGCATTGCTCAGCAGTTCGGTATCTCCAGTATTCCCACGCTGATGGTCTTCAAGGGTGGCGAACCGGTGGAAACGCTTGTTGGCATGAATCCCAAGAGTCGCATCCAAGAGGTCCTTGACGCGGCTTAGTAACTGGCCTGGGGATCAATTGGTATCCATCAGGGTGAGTGCGGGAGCAATTTGTCGCAGCTTGGCGGCCATAAAACGTTTCACGTTAGTGGTGGTGCGCAGTTTCAGTGCGTGCTCCAGGATCGACTCCGCCTGTGGCTTGGTAATTCGGCCAGCCAGTTCTTTAATGGAGGGGATAAAGGCAGGACTCATACTGAAGCTGCGCAGTCCCATGGCAAAGAGCAGTACAAAGGCGCGAGGTTGTCCAGCCATTTCACCGCAGAGTGTGACCGGCATATTGTTTTCCCGGCAGACTCCGATCACGTTGTGCAACAATCGTAGCACGGGCGGTGACAACGGCTGGCAAAGATGACTGACCTTGGGATTATCACGATCTGCTGCCATCAGGTACTGAATGAGATCATTGGATCCGATGGAAACAAAATCGACCGCTCGTAAGATCGAATCAATCGAAACAGCGGCGGCGGGAACTTCAACCATCATCCCGACAGAAACAGGTCCAATTTCCTGGCCCGAATCCAGGAGATCCTGCCGAGCCCTTCGCACCATTCCACGCACACGGTGCATCTCTTCCAGAGTCGTGATCATAGGAAACATTAATCGAAGTTCACCACCAGCCTGTTCCGCTTGTTTCGCTGCGCGAAAAACAGCCCGCAGTTGGCTGGCAAAGAATTCTGGATGTTCAAAGGAGAGGCGAATGCTCCGCCAGCCGAGAAACGGATTCGCTTCCTGGTGAGTATGCCCCAGGTAAGGGACAGTCTTGTCTCCACCAATATCGAGCGTACGAATAGTAATTTTGCCGCCGGGGCTGGCAGCAATGACTTGCTGATAGTATTCCAGCTGTTCTTCTTCGTCTGGTACATCTGGGTGGGTTAAGTAGAGGTATTCGGTACGAAACAGGCCGATGCCATCAGCACCCATCGCGGAGGCTACCTTGGTATCTTCGAGTCCGTTGATATTGGCTAACAGCTCGACTTCAACGCCATCGGCAGAAATAGCCCGCTGATCACGATTGGTTGCCAGTCGATCTTGGAGATTAATGAACTCACGTTCAAGCTTTGCATAAGCGCTACGCGTTTCTGCATCGGGATTGACGAGCACGTGGCCCTCGCGACCATCAACGATAACAGTATCACCGGTGTTAACCTGCGACAGCATCCGTGAAACACCACAAACGGCTGGGATACCTCGGCTACGTGCCAGGATGGCTGCGTGGCTGGTTTGGCTACCTGCCTGCGTCACGATCGCCTTGATATCTGCATCTCCTACGGCAATTCCGTGCGATGGCAATAACTCATCCGCAATCAATACCAGGGGACCTTTGAGAGCAGGCGATTCTGATTTCAGCACATCGCTTAAATAAGAACTAATGCGGATTACCACATCACGCACATCGTTGACCCGTTCCTTCAAGTAGCTATCGTCGGTTTGTGCAAAGAGAGTCGTATATTCGTCCATCAGCTGGTGCAGTGCTGCTTGAACGGTCAATCGATCTTCGGTCACCCCCAGACGAATTTTTTCCTGGAAGGCGTGATCCTGTAAGATTGACTCCTGCACCGCAAAAATCGCCGCTTCCTGCTGACCAACCTGTTTCTCCACTTTCATCCGCAGCGCGCGGAGATCAGCTGCGGTTTGATCGCGAGCTGCCTCGAAAGAGGCCAGTTGCTGGGTAATTTCCTCATCCTCCAGCAATTTTGTTTCCGGATTCACGAAGATCTCATGGATGCAATAGGCTTTGCCAACCATGACACCGGGTGAAACCGCAATTCCCTTGAGCATCGTGATTTTCCAGATCAGTTCCTAGAAGTTGATGAATCGGCACCCGGGTGGGCAGATCGGTTGTGAATAATCCGTCGCCTCATTATACTAAGTCCTTGCCCGGAGCGATTGTAGGTTATCCCATCTGTGCAAGATAAGTTGTTTACTGCTTACCGTTTATAGCGGGTTGATGGATGGATTTTTCGTTACTCGATCGAATTCTCGAGCTGGAAGAGGGAGTCTCAATTCGAGCTGAACTGAGTCTGGCAGGGAGCGAGAGCTACTTGCAGGACCATTTTCCTCGTTTCCCAGTGATGCCGGGCGTGTTGATGCTCCAATCGATGCTACAGGCAAGCATCTGGCTGGTTCGTAAAACCGAAAATTTTGCTCATTCCGTAGTACATTTAAAGCAGGCTCGGAATGTGAAATATGCTGATTTTATGGCGCCGGGCCAGAAATTGACGATCGTTGCCACGATCCTCAAAGAAGACGAACAAAACACGACACTCAAGACGACAGGAGAATTAAACGGGCAGATAGCGGTCAACGCAAAGCTTACTTTAGAACGCTTTAATCTAGCTGATCGCTACCCTCAACATGCTGAAAGTGACGCTATCGTTCGCCGTCGAGCGAGGGAGCAATTCGCAGCCCTGTTGGGTTGAACAACCCGCCTACCTTCAAATTTAACCCAATAACAGCCCGAATTCGGGAAACTCGATCTGGATTTAGACCTTAAATAAAAGGTAAACTGGTCATAGCAGGAATCCGATCGTTCAATTATTCTGGAAAGCTCCAGAGCGGTTTCAGAATTGAGACATTCTTGGCACAATAGAGATTATCGGACATCGTTAATATTGACAGTGGAGATTACAAGCAATGGCACCCACCAAAGAAGAAGTCAGCCTTAAAGTACAAACAGCGTTGGTTGACGCATTAGCAGTCGATGAAGAGGAAGTAACACCTGAGGCTACCATGGTGGGTGATCTCGGTGCCGAATCGATTGACTTTCTTGACATCGTATT
>CAZXJC010000262.1:0-6562 GCA_964640885.1 uncultured Pirellulaceae bacterium
TTTAATAATGAATTCCTTTTTCTGTTGAGCCCGGAAGAATGTTGGTAATCCACGGTAAATGCCTGCCAGCAGAGCGATTGTTTGTTCAGCCACTTGGTGGGCAAACAGTCCGGAAGCGCTAGTTACCTGGATGGAGGAATCGACGACGGCAGGTACCAGGCAGTGGTCCAGTCCGGCAGCTGAGGATTGGATCCATTGCAGGCGCCCGGCAGCTACCACTTCGTCCCAGGGGACTGGGACCTTGGCATGGCCGATAAAAATGTCCGCGGTAGGCAGTTCCTCGGCAATCCGTTCTTGGCCCGCATTGACAATCTCCAGCTCGGTTGAAACGGCCGCCAGTTGCTGGCAGTGGTGGGGTTCCACGGGATAACAGAGGACAGTTCGTAGGGTCATAATAGAGTGATTTGAGCAGAGGTTTACGAGAGCCCGCTAAAATACCTGATCTTTAGCCAATTCGCGGCCTGATAGCCCGAATCGTACCAAGCAGAGGCCTTTGTGGGTAGCATGCCTTGATGAGCAGCAGTCTTCTCGTGGCAAGATTGGAGCGACGGTGTGTGGTCTCGATAAGACGCGGTTGGCGAGAGGTCACAGATCGTTCATAATGAGAGCATGCTGGGGGAACCTGAGGTTTCCTGGCTGCTGCGGAAACCATTGAATTTTGAAGGGGACATTCCACTGACTGTAGCAAAGACTCGCCAACTCGGAACCCTTGCCATTGTCGCCCTGGTGGCGCTGCGGATCGGTGTCGGCTGGCATTTTTTCAGTGAAGGGTCGGCCAAGCTCCAGACGGGAGAGTTTTCTTCCGAGGGTTTCTTGTCGACTGCGCGTGGCCCGTTGGCGGGCTTTTTTCAGGGACTGGTGTGGGATCAGGATGGAGCCATTCGCCTCGGTTATAACTCGGCGAAAAGAACGATTAGCGAGAAACCAACCGCGGAACGCTGGAATGATTACCGAGCCCGCGTTGTTAAACGCTACAAGTTAAACCAATCTCAGCGGCAGGCTGCTGAGCGGGCCATGAAGCGGCGGGTTGGGCAGGTCAAATGGTACCTGGAGAATAATAACGAAGACATTATTCGATATTTTCGTCAGCTCGAGCGCTGGCGAGCACAGCAGCAGGATCCGTCACGGCGCGATGTTAGTACCTTGCGAGGTCAGTCTGAATCGTTGGCGCAAGAGATCGCAAGCAGTCGTCGCAGTTGGCTGGCCACGATTGAAAAGTTGGAAGCAGATTACCAGTCTGACCTGGCAAAGATTGCTACTCCTCCCCCGCCGGAATTCGGGAGCAGAACGAACGTGGCGGTGAAGCCGTTGAAAATGAAACATCCGGGGCGTCGTTTTTATGACTCAAGATCAGTTGATCGCCTTCTACCATACTTTGATATCCTGGTCGGCGTTTGCCTGGTGGTCGGACTGTGCACCTCAACGGCGGCGATCGCTGGCGCCTGTTTTTTGTTATCAGTTGTGTTGACTCAATTTCCGGGAGCTGTGGGAGCTGCCCCGGTTTATTACCAGGCTGTTGAGGCCTTGGCGCTTTGCGTGTTGGCCGCTTTACGGGCGGGCCAATACGCAGGCTTGGACTTTTTTACTTACTGTTTATGGAGACGAGTGAAACGTCCCAAACAGGGAGAGGCGAAATGAATCTCACCCCAGAAGAAAAAGAAATTGGTCGCGATAATTACTACGAGGTCATCGGCGTATCTCGCCGTGATTTTATGAAACGCGTAGTGGCTGCCGGGGCTGTTTCCGGTGGTGGCCTGGGCGCCATGTACTTTAACTATGGCAAGGTAGCAGACCCGGTACGCGTGGGGATTATCGGCACTGGTGATGAAGGAAACGTGCTGATCGGTGCTCTCAACCCCGAATATGTACAAGTGGTCGCGATTGCCGATATTCGACCCTATAACGTGCATCGTGCTTTTCACGGCGACTGGGCTAGTGAGGCAGCCATCGCCGCACGGCCAGGTTTGCTTTCCAAGTATGGCTGGGAGAGCCGCCAGGAAGCGGAAAAACATGTGAAGGTCTACTCGGATGACTATCACAAGCTGCTTGAAAATGATGACGTGGAAGCCGTTATCATTGCCCTTCCCTTGCATTTGCATGCTCGTGTGGCAGTGGAAGCAATGATGGCCGGTAAACATGTCCTGACCGAAAAACTGATGGCCCACAATGTTGCCCAGTGCAAGGTAATGGGTCGCGTAGCTGAGGAACAGGGATTGCATTTGGCGACCGGGCATCAGCGACACTACAGCATCCTCTATGACAATGCGGTCAATTTGATCGACTGGGGTGTGCTGGGAGAGATTCACCATATTCGTGCACAATGGCATCGGGGCAACCTGCCAGGTCGAGACAGCTGGCAGCAGCCGCTCCCGGGTGGTGAAATCCCGCGTGGTGGAGGAGACAAGGATCGTATCAACAAGATTGCCGATACCATTCGATCCCTGACTGGGCGGGTGAAGAACGAAAAGGATCCAGCTAAGTTGTTTCTTTACGAAAAACGCCTGGCACAATGGAAAGCTTGGGATTCTGATCAGAAGGTACAGGCTCAGAATCATGGTTACCGTGAGTTTGACCTCGGAGATGGCTGGATGCGATCTGCCCTGGAAGAACTTTGCCGCTGGCGTTTGTGGGAGCGAACCGGTGGCGGGTTGATGGCAGAACTTGGCAGCCATCAGCTAGATGCCGCCAGTATTTTCATTAGTGCCCTGCGACGGGACAAGAAAAAAGCCCATCCGCTGACCGTTCATGCTGTCGGCGGGCGACATGTCTTCCCCTTCGATCGTGAGGCAGAAGATCATGTCTATTGTGCGTTCGAATTCCCCGGGCCTGGCTATGATCCAAAATTCGATGTTGGTTATCGGGACGCCGTTAATCAAATTCCCGACGGTAAAGGTGTTCCCAACCACGAAAAAGATCCGAACAAGAAGATCGTGGTCACTTATTCCTCCATCATGGGCAATGGTTTTGGTGGCTATGGTGAAGTGGTCATGGGCACCAAGGGCACGCTGATCTTAGAACGTGAAAAAGAAGTCATGTTGTATGGCGGGTCGAGTACGACCACGAAAGTTGGCGTCAAGAACGATGCTGGTGGCCCCACGCTCGACACCCAGGCCAGTGGCGATGCAGGACCGGTTGCGAAGGCTGCTGAGTCGACCGGACCGGTTAGTCGCGGTTACGCCGAAGAGATTGAGCACTGGGCCTATTGTATCCGGGAGAATCCTAAGACGAAGCTTCAGGAAGAACAGGTGGTACCCAAATGCAAGCCGGAAGTTGCCCTCGGTGACGCCGTGATTGCACTGACAGCCAATGTTGCCATCAGGAACGCGAACAAAGGCCAGGGTGGCTTTGTGAAATTCGAAGAGTCCTGGTACGACATCAATTCCGATGAGACTCCGGATGGAAGTGATACCAAGGCCGAGCGAACGGCCTTGACCAAGCCGTCCTAGCAATAGACTGCAACCAAGATTCTTATTTAACGAGGGAGATGTGAGCCATGGAGAAATGGCCAATTGGCGTGTTTACCAGCGTTGATGCTGGGTTGGGTGTCAAATTAGAAGTGGCTCAGGAACTGGGGGTACCGACCATCCAGTTACACGCGCCGGCAGAATCGACGCGAACGCCGGAGAATGCGGAAGCATTCTTGCAGCGATTAGCCTCCATGGGGATTCAACTGACCGCCGTGTTCGGTGGCTTCGAGGGGGAAAGTTACGCAGATATCCCCACCGTGGCTCAAACCGTCGGGCTGGTGCCAGCAGAGACCCGGGCCGCCCGGACCCAGGAGATGAAAGAGATCGCCGATTTTGCTCACCTGCTGCAGTGCGCGGGCGTTGCCTTGCACCTGGGATTTATCCCACACGATTCATCGGATCCTCTCTATGGCGAGGTTACGGACGTGATGCGCGAGGTTTGTGATCATGCTAAAGGGAATGGTCAGAATGTCCATTTAGAGACTGGGCAAGAGAGTGCAGAGGGTTTGTTGCAGTTCATTGCAGACGTCGAACGGGACAACCTGTTTGTTAATTTTGACCCGGCCAACATGATTCTCTATGGAACAGGTGAACCGATCGAGGCACTCAAGAAGGTTGGCTCCTTCGTCCGCAGCGTGCACTGTAAGGATGGAACCTGGGCAGACAACCCCGGACAGGAATGGGGCGCTGAAGTTCCCCTGGGAGAAGGAGACGTGGGGATGGAAACGTACCTGCGGACGCTCGATGAATTGGGGTACACCGGGCCACTTACCATCGAACGCGAGATTGCCCAGGAACCGGAACGGCAAAAAGAAGAGATTGGTGCTGCTGTCAGATTGCTGACTGAGCTGAAAGAAAAAATCGGATGAACCAGCAAGGTTCAAATGCTGACGCTGACTTTGCCATCCGACGTGCGCTGACGGGCCTCTGCAGTATTGGCCTGCTGGTCGGGTGGGGGGCAGTTCTCTACTTCGGTGATCAGGATAAGGTCGACACGGTAGCGCCTGTTTTGATGCGGTTGGGGCTGGTCACCGGTGCTCTTTGGCTCGCTCTACCGGAAGTGCGTATCCTCTTCAAGAACGTTTCGGGCAAAGGGGCCCTGCTATTCCTGGTGGCACTGGTGGCAGCTGCTACTACCAAGGCCAGCGTTGTACCACTCGCCCTGCTAGGTGGTGGTTTGTTGGTTGTCTTGGGAGCGCGACGTGCCTGGCAGTGGCTCTGGGAGCCGCTGCCAACAGCTGCTGCTAAAAGAACTGCTGCGTCCAGCAAGCTACCGGCACAAGCTCAGCCTAAGAAAAAGGGGCCCGAAGAAGAATGAAACGAGCCCGTTCCGGCACGGCTGTTCCTGACGGGGTATCTTAGATGCGGTCGAGTGTATCGATCCAACGGGCCAGTTGTTCCAGGTCCGTGTCAGAAAGTCTTCCCTGCGGATTCGTAAGTGTGGCTTCTTGCACCGGGTACTTCATTTTCTTGAGCTGGGCCAGGGATGCCTGGATCGGTTTGCTCAGCTTCGAACCCTGCGGCGTGAACGAGTAGATGGCCAGTCGTTCCAGCGGATCGTTCGGTTTCAAGGGACTGCGACGAGGTAAGGCAGCATCGATCGGAACCACGGCTCGAATCAGGTCGCGGTGCTCAAAAGCGGTTAAATAGGCCAGTGCCCCACCTGCCTTGCGGCCGTGGGCAACGATCCGTGTCGGATCGACATGGTAATTGGCCAGTACATCTTCCAGGACTTTGCGGACGAAGGCCACTTCGGTTGCTTGCCAACGGGCCGGGTCTAGCGAGCGAGGAGCAATCAGGATCAGGTGTTGACGCTCGCAGATCGCTTTCCATTGCTCAATGGCAGGATCTTCTTTCTTGGTTCCAGGTTCATGCAGCCACAACACGACGCCATGGGCCATGTCAGGATGATAGTTTTCCGGGACGTAAGCATGACAGGTGTTTTGTTCTTCGGGGATCTTGATCTCTACCATCCCTACTGCGGGACGTTCTGCCGGGACTTCACCTGGAGCCTCTTGCACCGGAGGTGCCGACGCGGGTGGCCCAGCTGGTAATTCGGTCAGGGTAACCGTGAGAGTCTGCGTCTGATCGCCACGCTTGACCTCGATGGAGACCGCTTGCTCAACTTCTGCATTGGCGATGGCAGCTCGCAATTCGGCGGCATCTTTGACAGGAGTCTTTTCCTGCGGTGGGATTTCCAGTGACAGGATGATGTCTCCTGCCTTCAGGCCTGCCTGGCTGGCAGCACTGTCTGGGTAAACAAAACGGACTGCTACACCGGCCTGGCCCTTGGGGTTACGCGACGGCAATAGCCCCAGGAAAGGATGCTGGTAGGGTTCCAGTTTGTCGGTCAGGGTGACATCGACTTCCTTGCGTTCTTCTCCTCGCATCAAGACAACATGCACGGTTTGGCTGGCATATTGGGATCCCAAGGCGTGTTTCAGCTGAGCCTGTCGGACGATTGGTTGCCCATTGATTTCAACAATACGGTCACCAACCTTGATTCCCGCATTGTAGGCGGGTGACTTGGCCTGGCAGACACCCACGATGGCAGGGTCTGCGTAAATGTCTTTTCCTTTCAGTGAGATCCCCATCAGGCCAGGAAACAGATCGGTGCCTGCTTTCAGCTTTTCCAAATGAGGTAGTACGTCGGTTAGAGGGACGGCAAAACCGATTCCTGAGTCATACCACTCGGCGCCGGCAACCTCTCCCTGTTGTTGAGGTGAAAGAGGGACAAGGATGCCCAATACTCGTCCCTGGAGGTCGATTAGTGGGCCACCATAGTTAGTAGGAGAAATCTTGGCATCGGTCTGGATCGATTTTCCCCAGATCCGATTCTTGGCACTGAGGATGCCAACCGAAGCATTGCAGCGTTTGGGGTCAAATGTCCGTCCAATAGCGATCGTCCATTGTCCAACCTGCATCTGGTCACGGGCAACGGGCACAGCCGGTTTCAATGGCTGGTCGGTGTTTACCTTGAGCAGGACAAGCATACGGCTGCGATCGCGAGCAACGATTTGCGCGGCTGCCCGTTTTCCTGTGGGTAAAGTTACCAGGATCGACGAAGGTTGTTGAATGAAATTGAAGGCGCTGGA
>CAZXJC010000263.1:0-2969 GCA_964640885.1 uncultured Pirellulaceae bacterium
AAGAGCGGTGAAATAGTGGATGAAAATGGCAAGCCGCTGTTTGTGCGAAAAGGCAATAAACTTGTAAGTATCAAGGGGCAGAAAAAAAACAGCTTGCCCCCATTACAAGCCAAAGACTTACCTGGGATTGTCGTGGATAACGTAGGTGCCAGAGTCGTGGGCAAGTGGTCCAAATCTGACGGCATAACAAACCGCGTGGGTCCTGATTACCTTTTCACCAGGACCCGAAGTAGTAAAGTGGTTTATCCGGTTAAGTTTCCCAAGGAAGGTAAGTACGAAGTACGTATTACGATTGCCCAGCACCCCAACCGGTCTTCCAAAACACTTGTGACCGTTCGCCATAAAGGCGGAGAAATTGCAACGTTTCGCATCGACCAAAGAAAGAGCCCAGGTACTATTAATAAGCGTGGCTCGGACGGTTATTTTCAATCGCTGGGCTTTTTTGAATTCCCAGCCGGCCCCTGGGATGCGGTCGAAATTTCTGCCAGCGGCGGCGATGGTATGGTAGTTGCCGATGCTGTTCAATTTTTGGCTGAAGGCACTCCCGTGGCGGTTGAAAAAGAAACACCGCCACCCAAGACACCCACCAAGACTATCCATGTACGGCTTCAAGTATTCGAAGCAATTGCCAAACGTCAAAGTAGCGACAAAACATACCCCAATACAGGTGGTGTAAGCCAAAGGCGCCTGATTACACTTCCCGCTGCCCAGCGTATGGGAATCCTCACTCACCCCAACTGGCTGGTAGCTCACTCTGATGCCATGGATAATCACGCCATCTTGCGTGGTAAATGGATTCGTGAACGCCTGTTGGGCGGCAATATTGCAGATGTGCCGATTACGGTAGATGCGATGTTGCCGGATGAGCCTAAAGAATCACTGCGTCATCGCATGCGGGTTACTCGCGAAAAAGCTTGTTGGAAATGTCACCGAAAAATGGATCCGCTGGGGTTACCCTTTGAAATGTTTAACCACGCTGGTCTTTTCCGAACTACTGAACTTGGAAAACCCGTCAATGCCACTGGCGAAATCAGCAACAGCGGTGAAGCCACCCTGGATGGGCCGGTCGAGAATGCCCTGGGGATGATCGAGAAGCTTTCCCGTAGTGAGCGTGTGAAGCAGGTTTTTGTGCGCCATGCATTCCGTTACTGGATGGGGCGCAATGAAACCATCAACGACGCTCCTGTTCTCCAGGATGCCTACAAGGCTTATGAAGAAAGCGGCGGTAGCATGAAGGCTCTGTTGACATCACTGCTTACGTCCGACGCATTTCTTTATCGTAAGGTCAAGTGAAAAATGGCATTTTCCGCATTCGAGTTTACTCGCAGTACTCCCCTTGCTGGTTAGTTACTCGCCCTCTGGCTGTTGGTAGTCGTTATGCGATTCTCTTCATCGCCGCACGCATCGCGTCCGACGGTTCGACTCCGATCCCGGGGGGTTGTGGCAGCGTGTAAGCACCGTTTTCGCAGCTAAGCACATTGTTGGTGAAGTGGCGAAACGGTTCGAAGATTGAATGCTGGAACTCGTGCGATGTGACGCTTCTCAAAGCGGCGCTGGCCTGCAGGCTGGCGGCCAGGAAGATGCCGGCTCCGATCGTGGCGTGCGGGATGATCTGCAGACGATGAGACTCCGCGTATCGGCCAATTCGCATGAACTGCGTGATTCCGGTGTGGCCCATCTCCGGCTGAACGATGTGAGCCGCCCTGCGGTCGATTCGTAACCGGGCATCGTAAACGGTTCGCCATTCCTCGCCGACAGCGATTGTCTGCCCCGAGTTCTCCGCTACCCAACTCAGGCCCTCAATGTCCTCGGTGGGGAGGGGTGCTTCGAGAAACCACGGTCGATACGGAGCAAGCTGCCGCGCAAGGTCGACCGCTTCGGTTTTGCAGTACGCCCAATGAAGGTCAGACGCGATGCGTGCGTCCTCGCCAAGCCGTTCTCGCAGCGATTCCAATTCCCTGACGGGGCCTTCATCAGCCACTGGCATCGCGAACTTGAATGAGTCAAAACCGCGCTGCTGCCACGAAGCTGCCAGGTCGCATCGGCCGCTAAGTGTGTCTTCAGGGAGCCCGGATACGTACGCTGGAATGGAGTCGCGATAACTTTCTCCAAGCAATTGTGCGACTGACTTGTCGATCTGCTTACCGGCAATGTCCCAGAGTGCGATATCGATTCCCGCAAGTGCATCGAGATAGAAACCGCCGGTATAACCTCGTACGCGCATGAGGTCATAGAGTTCGTCATGCAGCGTCTCGCGATCCATCGGATTACGACCACTGACGAAGCCCACAAGCAGATCGTTGATAATCTCCGCCGTCGCCTTGGGCGCGACGAGCCCGTATGTCTCCCCCCAGCCTTCCACGCCATCCTCGGTCACCACGCGAATGACGAGCGACCGATTAGCCCGCGGATACACCGTGCGATTTTCACGACGCACGAAGTAGCCGCTCTCGTTGACGGTCTCGCCGTCGCGAAGACTGCCGAGATACGGTTTGTCCTGACTCAGATTGACGATGTAGACCTCGATGGCCGCAACGACGTCCGGTGTCGCCGGTGAACTCATGGGAACACCGCCTTGAGGTCTGCCAGCATCGTGTCGATGTCCTGCCGGGTGAATTCGTCCTGTTCAGGCAGCGGCGCTCGCACATGCAGGCGAGCCTTGATTCCACGCTGTTTGAGATCGTGCTTGGTCAGTCGCATCCGATAGATCATCTGACAAGCGAGAAGCGGCAGGCTGTAGCGATACAGCTCCCGCGCCCGCTCGAAGTCTCCAGTCGTGTGAGCTTCGTAAATTGCAACATGGAGATCAGTGAGTTCGACCGCCGGCAATGCACCAAGAGCGCCGCGATTAAGCTCATCAATGATGTACCTGGCACCGCCCCCGCCAAGGACTCCTTTAAGTTGTGGAATCTCTTGCGTCAACAATCGCGTTATCACCGGACCGGATGGCAAGGTTTCTTCCTTCGTGT
>CAZXJC010000264.1:0-4712 GCA_964640885.1 uncultured Pirellulaceae bacterium
GACCATCTGGTTCACAGTAATACGCCGTCGTACTTGTAAGTCCTCTAAATAAAGATAATCGTATGGCCCAAAGACTTTGTCACCCTCTTTTAACCAGAATCTTTTTCGAGGAACGAGAAGTGGAGGATCAGTCATAATCAAACCTACCTAACGGAAACAAGTCTTGGCTACGTGTTAGCGACATACTCGCTATCGACTCCAATACTTAGCAAAAACATTAGTTTGCAATAAATCCAATTCACTCATTAGCCAACCGCCATTATCACTTCCCCGATGCGGGTGTCGGTGGACGATGGGGAGCAATCTGCGACTTGAAGTCACCCAAGCTCTGCCAGTGCAATGGCTGGTTCAAGTCAACCTCGGCAATCGCCACGCTTCCCCATTCCTTGGCCTGCGCCAAGGGTTTTCCGTCATGACCATAGACGGCCGTGATCATCCAGTTGGAAGAAGCATCGGTATAGGTGCTGCTAACCACGTAGACATGGTTCTCACAGGCACGGGCGGCACCCAACAGTGGGTTACATCCCCAGACGGGCCAGGCAATCACTTCCGCCCCTCGGTTACTCAACTCGCGAGCCACTTCCGGGAAAAAGCCGTCATAACAGACCATCATACCAACCTTGCCAAAGCGGGTCTGAAAGACAGGGTAGTCGTTACCTGGAGTAATGCCTCGTTCAATCTCAGTGCGAGGCAAGCAGACTTTACGGTACTTACCCACCACGTCTCCATCTGGACCGATGAGGACCGCCACGTTGTAGACCTTGTGGGCATCTCGTTCGAGCAGTCCGGCCACAATGTAAAGCTGGTGTTTCTTAGCCAGTTGACCAAAATACTTGGTACATGGCCCTGGAATTGGTTCTGCACATGCGTCATACGTGGTCCCTCGCCTGTAGTACGTGAGCGTCTCGGGAAGCACGATAAAGTCAGCTTTCTGCTCGGCCGCCTTGTTGATCATGGGAGCAAACAACTGGCATTTTTCCAGGTTTGTCTTTCCTTCATCGGGACGGTAATGGACCGTTGCTAGCCGCACCTTGCGAGGCTTCGGCGCCGGTGCCTTGTGAAAGGAAAACTGCGACCAGGATGCTTCCCCCTTGGGGTCCCAACGGTAAGACAATTCTACGACGGCCTGCTTCGCGCTTGTCGGTGCATGGTAAATGCCAGCTACCTCTCTCCAGCCATCCGCTCGTACTGGACCAGTGACCGGAAACTCGGGTTCGGCCCGAGGACGCTCTCCTGGTCGGTAGGAAGCAAACGACGGTTTATCACGTCGCACCGGTTTTCCTTGGTCATTTTGCCAAAGGATACGAGCCACAACTGAGCGCCGTGGCAACTCAACTCCCTCGACTTTCGAAAGAACCGAAAACTTGTAGTAAGCTCCTCCTTTTACGGGAATCGTCTTTTCCCACCAACCAAACAAACCCTCTCGCTGATCCGCCTTGATCACCAGGCTGCCCTTACCAGCAGGGCCACCGGTCCGCTCTACGACAAACTCCGGACGGATTTCTTCACGTGGCGACTTGCTGACCCAACCCTCTGAAAAATCCGTCGGTGGCGCAGCCTGCAGAGCCGTAGCCAGCAGCGCTGTAAGTAGCAGCAGAGAAACTTGTTGAATGCGATTACGAAAACGGAGACTCATCGTTTTAATTCCTTGGTTTAATAGGAATGATTAAGACTTGTTAGTTGTGTCTCTATTATGGTCCAAGCAAGTCATGCAAGACAACTGAAAATCGGTCTTGCCGGCTATTTACCAATGGCCATTTTCAGTCTTTTAAAGAACTGGCCATCAAAATCTTTTCCCGCCTGATCTCCTAAACGGGTAATGACCACCTGCTGGGTTGGCAGCACATACAACCGTCGTGCCAGGGCTCCCTTGGCAGCATACATATCTGGCGGCGCCGCAAAGACCATGCGGCCTCCGCCTTTGTTGGCGTCGGTTACCGGACGGTTACGATTAAGCCACCAGAGGTAACCGTAGGAGGGATTTTGTTTTTGTGACGGCGAGAGAGCTTCCTTGATATAGGCCTTGTCTTCGATCAGGTTTTTGCCATCCCAGTTCCCATTGGCCAGCATCAAGAGACCAAAACGCGCGAGGTCCCGGGCGGTCGTGGCAAATCCGACACGGTTCGCATCCGCTCGCATAGAGATCCAGGGCCGGACTGCCCACCGCGAGTCTTTCATACCGGTCGGTCCAGTGATCCATTTTGCTGTCAGTTCCGTCGGCTTCATATTGGTGACCTTGGTAACACACATCAGCGAACGAGAATAGGCATTCGTGTTGTACATCCACTTCTTTCCGGCCGGCACCTCATACTGCAACTGTGTATCGAGCCCGCTGTTCATGCTAATCAAGTGCTGGATGGTAATCTTGGCCTCAGCCTCAGCCGGTGCCTTGGACCAGCCTTTGCCCAAATGCTTGTGGACCGGATCCGTGATCTTCAACAGTCCCTTGTGCTGGGCGATCCCGACAAGCATGGCAACAACACTCTTTAGTGCCGAAGCCACGTCTTCAATGGCCCGTCCCTGGTCATTCTTACCCAGGCACATATATGAATAGCGATTGCGCTGACCGTTAACCTCTTTCTTTGAGGAGTCAAGTTCCCAGTACTGCTCAGCCAAGATACGGCCCCGGTAAAGAATCACCACGCCGGAAGACTTTTGCTCGCCAGCATAAGCAAGGGCCTCTTTGAGTTTGGCCACGTTCCAGCCGAGTTTCGCCGGACTGACTTGCTCCCAGGGCCCGTCAGCCGGTGGAAAATAAAGTTCGGTCTTTTCCTCGGTGACCGCCACAAAGGGTAAGCAATAGACAGCCAGCAACCACACAACAACTGATCTCATAACCAAAACTCCCTGGACTTATTGAGTCAACTATTCTGCTCCACGATCAACATGCAGTTCAAAGGCATTCACGGTACGTGCAGCGGACGACTTGGCTGACTGCTTAAGCAAGCCGAGAGTCACCTTGTTATTTCCGTATTTCAGCTGAGCACTCGAGATCGTTGCCACCAGCCGCTTGGCCCCTTGACGATTCCAATCCTTCACCGCAATCCCATTCAACTGCACGCTAAGCTTGTCTTCAGCTTGCAGATTTTCTACTTCAATTTCCAGTCGCAAGCGATCTTGCTTCGCCGCTCGATCGTAAGCACGCAACGTTACCTGCAACGGCTTGTCTGCCGAGAGGGCCGCGGGCAACACGCAGTGAAGCCAGTTATTTGGGTAGTCTCGGTTCGGTTGGCCACGATCAACCGCAAACATCAACTGTTTACGCTGTCGCCGCAAGGTTTCCGCATCCCCCAACTGTTTGAGGAGCCTAGCCTGGTAGGGGCCAGTACTCTCACTGTTGTTTTTCGTATGTGGAAACCAATTAAACAGATAAATCCCATCAGCTCCCTGCCCCCAATAGTTCAGGGCCAGGCCACTGGCTAATTCAGCTGGAATCGGACTGTACTTACTGGGCCATCCATAAAGACACGGATAGACATGAATCCCCTTAGGAGTGGCTAGTTTCTTGAATTCCGACAACTCGACATCCATCACACCGCTACCGAGGGTGATGTAATCGACCAGTCCCTGGTCGATCCAGGTCGACACATCAAAACCGTCCCGTCGGCTAGCGCGGAGGCTTTCGTCAACACGAACTGCCAGTCGAATCGGTCGGCCGCGTTCTTTACCGCGATCAATCAAGTGCTTGCGAACACGTGTAAGAAGTTCGGTCAACAGGTGAGCATTTTTCTCTTCTTCACCTGGAAGGAAGTAAGGAGCGCTGCGGAGAAAATCGATTTCCAAGCCGTCGAAGTCATACTTTTGAAACAACTCTTCGATGACACGATACTTCAACTCACGAACTTCGGGAATCGCGAAGTTTAAGGCGGTCTTAAAACTGGTCACACTGCCATACTTCCGCTCACCGATCATCCAGTGCGGGTTCTTCACCTTAAAGGTTGGCATCTCATCGGGGATGAAAGAGTCGTGAATATCATTGAAGCGAAACGAGTAAAAAACATCCATGCCACGCTTACGGGCTTCCCGTACGACTATCTTGGGCGGGTCGTTTCCTTGATCGATCAACTTGTCGATATAGGTTCGTGGTTTGCCTGACTGAGCCCCGGTTCGCTCCACCACCTTGCTGTCGTAATTAGCCGTATTGCCACCCGCTCCGTCACACCAAAAGAGTGCTTCCACGTGACTTTTCTCCAGCGGCCCGAAAAGATTTTCAATCCACTGCTTAAAATCTCCCTGGGCATCTTTGGCGACGGCATGCCCATCGCAATTAAAGATCACGCGATAGCGTTTGGCCGGCTGTTGATCAGCAGCGTCCGCTAACAACAACGGGTTACCAACAAGGACTGCCACTAGCAGCCAGTATGTCCAACGCATTTTTTATTCCCCCACTCAGGGCTGGTAAACAATAATGAGCATCCCTGCGCCACTCTCGCAGCGTGACTGCTTATCCTACCACGAGCCCACGACCATACAAGCAACAGGCCTCTCTTGGAAAAAAGGTGGTGGCATAATTTTTTGATTAAACTTGCAAACCGGTTTTCCCTATCGTTACAATCAAGGCCTCAACGAAATGCGTTCTTCCCAGGGGTATCGGACAATGGCCAAGATCGAACAGCAAGTAACCCACTGCAGTCGTGGCGCACGTGCCATTGGCACCTTACTGCTCGGCATAGCCTTCCTCTCCCCGCTAGCGGCAACGGCCGACGAATTCA
>CAZXJC010000265.1:0-4520 GCA_964640885.1 uncultured Pirellulaceae bacterium
GCACCGTCATCGCTATGAATTTAACAATGTTTATCGCCAGCAGTTTGCTGCTCATGGAATGGACGTAGCCGGGACCAGCCCTGATGGACTGCTTGTTGAAATTATCGAATTGAAAGATCAGCCGTGGTTTGTGGCTGTCCAGTTTCATCCGGAATTCAAGTCAAAACCAACGGCGCCCCATCCGCTCTTTTCCGGTTTTGTAGGTGCCGCCGTACAGCGTCATCAGCAGCGATTAGAGCGGACTCAAGAAATTACCGAACCGTCTGAGTCTGAGGACGCTCATACCTAAAGCCTTGATGCGGATTAATCCTAATGCCAGAAAACGAAAACCAAAACGAACAATCGGAACAAGACCAGCCTCTCGAAGAGCAAGCGGGGAATGAAGAACTAGCAACAGAAGCTGCTAGTGACGAAGCTGCTAGTGACGAAGCTGCTCCGACTGACGAGGCTGCTCCGACTGACGAGGCTGCTCCGACTGACGAGGCTGCTAGTGACGAGGCTGCTTCGTCGGCCAGTTCGGAAGCGGAAGAAGTTACACCCGAGGCCTCATTTTCCTCGTTGGTGACTTTTGTTGCTGCCCAGACAGTTGTCGCCTTGGGACAAGGTGGCTCGGATGCAGAGGAAAAGTCCGCGGTGCGACTGGATATTGCCCGCTATCATATTGACACGCTGGTTGTACTGCAAGAAAAAACGCAGGGTCACCTTTCTGATGAAGAGGGCGCCTTGCTGGAGCAGTACCTGCACCAATTGCGAATGCTCTACGTTTCCGTACAGCAAAACGATGAATCGCCTGCAGAGTAAGGCAGGTCGTGCGGCTGTTGATCGCCGGCACCGTGGCCGCGCAAAATAAGAGCGGCCAGCATCATTCAAAAAAACAATGGCATCCGTGCCAAACGTGCCAGTCCCTGGTGACCTGTTTCCCGACATAGCTACTCAGGCAAAGGTACGCTGTCAATCTTTTTGAGGTCAATGCTGACCGCTCGTGTACAGCGAGAAAAGTTGTTTCAGTTAAGTCGCTTTTCCTCCTTGGCTGCGCAGCCCAGCAGAAGAATGGTTTTCGGCGAGTAATTCGTTAACCAGAAAGGTCGTCGAACAATTCTCGGAATTGCGGAATCTGAACTTGCAGGCAGTCCAGCCAGGCAGTCGGTTGCCATAATTCGACGCAGACCGCTGCTCCAATGACGATCACTTCGCCCCCCGGTTCGACTCCCAGGAATTCCCGAAATCCCTCGGGAATCAGCAGGCGTCCGCGCCCACCCAGTTGCACTTGTCGCTGCCGGGTAGAGAGTAAGCGGCCCAATTGCTGGACCTGATCGATTTTTCCTTCCAGGCGACCGGCTTGGATTTTCTCGCGAACCACTTGGAGACCAGCATCCAGGCGAGTTTCCCAGGAGCCAGCACTCCAAAGGCTGATAGCTCCCGGGCGTTCCTTGACCGCGATGCAATCGGGGCCCGTTGTTGTCAGCGGGTCGGCCAGGTTGCTGGGAATGGAAAGTCGATATCGATCGTCCATTAAACGACGAAATTCGCCCTGCAGGAGTTGGTCGGTCTTGGCCATGGAATAGCGCTCTGCCAGCTGCTGTCATTAACATGTCGCCTCCTTGCAGATCACATCCATGTCGCCATCCGTGTTTTGGGATAAAAACCCCAAATAAATATATTAATAAGTATCTAAATGGGTTATAAACCCACAAAAGATGAATGTAGTGACTTTTGCGGAATTGGCAAGTCATTTCGAAGAAATTTTTTGCTCTTTGTTGAATTCAGCCCGCGGCGGGGGCCCTGTTGGGGCCAGCCGGGGGAAATTCGCATGGTGCCCAGGCTCTATTTCCCGTAATGAGGAGTCTGGGAGAAGAACGTTTTGCGCAAGTGGAGCCGATGACAGCACAGGGAACGACCAACGAACCGATTGTGATCACCGGTGTCGGCCTGGTGACGTCGCTGGGCAATGATCGCGAAGCGGTCTGGCGAGCGATTCAGGCAGGGCGTTCCAACGTGCGGCCGCTGAAAGGCCTGCGTGGCCTGCCCGACGATTATCTCTTCGGGGCCACGGTCGACGTACCGCTCGAAGCCCCGGGCCAATTGAAGGTTGTTCCACTTTGCCAGATGGCTGCGCGTGAGGCAATGCAGGATTCAGCGATCGATTTGAACCAGGTAGAAATGACCCGTTTCGGTTCTGCGATTGCTGGTCACATGGGTGATACTCGCTGGCTGGGTGGTGGCATTACGGCAGCTGAAGCTGAGAACGGAGCGAACTGGTGGGAACAATTCTTGCCCAGTACCGCTGGCGCACTGGTTGCTAATGAATTTGGTTTACTGGGTCCCCGCGTTTGTCATTCGACAGCCTGTGCCAGTAGCTTGATCAGCATCCTGACGGCAATGCGAAGGATTCGGGATGGCCAGTGTGATGTGATGTTGACCGGTGGCGGTGACGCCATTGATCCACTGTTTGCAGCCGGCTTCCATCGCATGGGTGTGCTGGCAAAACATTCCGATCCGAACCAGGCATGTCGACCATTCGACCGCTGTCGTAATGGTTTCGTAATGGGAGAGGGTGCTGCGATGTTCGTAGTCGAGCGGCTTAGCCATGCCTTGAAGCGTGGTGCCCGTATTTATGCGGAGCTTGTTTCTGGAGCGATCCTGGCGGAAGCTCATCATGTTACTGGCTTGGACATGGAAAGCGAGACGTTGACTCAATTGATTCGACAGACCTTAGCGAAGGGATCTGTCGAGCCGCAGGACATTGGTTATATCAACGCCCATGGAACGGGGACGACGCAGAATGACTTGGTTGAAATGCGGTCCATCAGGAATGCGTTGGGTAGTGCAGCGGACCAGGTTTCCGTTAGTGCCAGCAAATCGATGATTGGCCACCTGGTGAATGCGGCCGGTGGCGTGGAATTAGCGATTACCGTGTTAGCCCAGCGTGACGGCTATGCTCCACCGACGATTAACTTGAATGATTTGGACCCGGCTTGCACGCTCGATTGTGTGCCATTGATTGGCAAACAAGTGAATTTTGAATATGCGGTCAAGTTGTCAGTTGCCTTTGGGGGACATCTGGTGGCGATTTTACTGCGGCGTTGGAACGATGCCGCGACCGGCTTTGCCTATCCATCGGACCAAAAGGCTGCTTGAGCAGCGTTTCCAGGCCGCTTATTCTCCGAGCGTCTTTTTTCGCCGCAAGATGTGATGATAATGCTGGGCGAATCGATGTGATTCGTCACGAACGTATTGCAGCAGGCGGAGGGCAAAAGAGTGTTTGCTCAGTTGCAGCGGTTCCGCGTGGCCTAGTCGATAGATGTCTTCGTTCTGCTTGGCCAGCGAAATCAGTGTGGGGACGGGGATCTGTTGTTCCTCGAATGCTGCTCGAGCAGCATTGAGTTGTCCCTTGCCTCCATCGATTAAGACGATGTCAGGAAAAATGTCCTGTTCGTCATACAGTTTACGGTAACGTCGCGAAACCACTTCGTAGATACTGCGATAGTCGTCGATACCCTGGACCGAGCGGATTTTGTAGCGACGGTAGCCGGTCTTGAAGGGAAACCCGTCGATGAATTGTACCAGGCTGGCCACCGTTTGCTGGCCTGCCAGGTGGGCGATATCGATCCCTTCGATCACGCGGGGTTGTTCGGTCAGCTTGAGTACTTGTCGCAAGCCATGTAGCCCCTTCTTAGGATCGGTGTAGAAAACCTCAGGTTGGGCATGGGTATCGAGTTCTCCGCGCTGGTCGAGAGTTTCCAGCATTTTTATTTCGTCACGTAAACGGGCTGCCTGCTCGTATTGCTGGGACTCGGAAGCGGCCAGCATTTCATCATGCATTTGTTTGAGCAGCTTTTTCTTTTTACCGTCCAGGAATAATCGCAGCCGCTTAATGTCCTGGCGGTACTCATCCTTGCTGATCCGTAAGTTACAAGGCGCCGTGCATTGATTGATGTCAGCCAGCAGGCAGGGGCGAAACCATTGCCAACGCTGGTCCGATTCTTCAATGTCGAGACTGCAGGTGCGAAACTTAAAGATCTTTTGAAGTACCTGGATCGCTCCCCGAAGAGCTCCTGCACTGGTAAACGGACCAAACAATTTGACACTATTCGATTTTGGTTCACGTGTTACTTCCACGCGAGGAAAATCTTCCCGCGTGGTAATCATCAAGTAAGGGAAGGAGCGGTCGTCCTTGGAGTCCTTGTTGTATTTTGGCTGGATGTCCTTGATCAAGCGGGATTCTGAGAGCAAGGCGTCCACTTCACTGTCACATTCCAGGTAGTCGGCATCGCAGATTTCCTGCACCCAGTGGGAAGTGCGTGGTTCCACGGAGGCAGCCTTGAGAAAGTAGCTGCTGGCCCGCGCCCGCAAATTTGTTGCCTTGCCTACGTAAATAACACGGCCTGCATCATCCTTAAGCAAGTAGACGCCCGGGACCTGGGGAAACTTGCGCACCTTCTCTGCCGCCGTCCGAAATGCCGACGACTTATCTTCCCCGGTCGTTGGAGGATCTGTTGGAGAGGGGGTTTCATTCATGG
>CAZXJC010000266.1:0-5940 GCA_964640885.1 uncultured Pirellulaceae bacterium
ATTAAGATAGTGGAGTGACCGCCCAGTAATCGCACAATGAAAGGTAAAGATGTCCGGTAATTTAGATCGCCGTCAAGCGCTTCAACTTGGCAGCCTTGGATTGTTTGGGCTGCCCATGGGGGATGTCGCTACGCTGTGCGCGCAAGACAAAAAGCGTGACTCTGGCCAGCAAAATAAATCCGTGCTGTTGATCTACCTGCCTGGTGGATTATCGCATATCGATACTTTTGACACCAAACCGCAAGCCTCCGAAGAGACACGTGGCGAGTTCACGACGATCGCGCCGCGAACAGCAGGCGAGCGAATCTGTGAGCATCATCCGCGATTGGCCGCTCGTAGCAATCAATGGTCGCTCGTGCGATCGCTAGGACACCCGACGAACGATCACACTCAGGCACATCACTACATGCTCTGTGGCAAGATGATCTTGCCACAGCCATTCGACCGCGTTAAACCGGTTCGTTCGGATTTTCCTTCGATGGCTGCTATCGCGGGATCGCAGGTCAACAGCAAAGGGCCCTTGCCACCCGCGGTGATGTTGCCTCGCCTGGTGATCAACGTTGCACGTCAGGTTCGCGGTGGACAGACCGCTGGCCGGATGGGAAAGCAGCATGATCCGTGGTTGTTACAAGCTGCCTCGATGTGCAATCAATACGGTTCGTGTCCTGACTGCTACATGTTTTCAAATTTCGAAACAATGCCACATTCCATTACGCCTGTCTTCCACCCACCGAATCCGAAGCTGCCTGCGGGGTTGACGTTGTATCGGCTCGGAAATCGTCAGCATTTGCTCAAGATGTTACAGGCAGATTCGTCTTCCTTGGACGGTGTTACGCTCGTCCGTGACTGGAGTCGAACGCGGGATGATGCGTTGTCGCTGTTGACTTCGCGCAGAGTCCGTGATGCTTTCGATGTCAACTCGGTTGATGCGAAGATCCAAGAGCGATACGGTCGCGATCTGTTTGGGTCGACGTTGTTACTCTCCAAGCGGTTGATCGAAAACGGGGTTCGTATGGTACAGGCTCACCTTGGTCGTGGAGTATCGTGGGATACGCATGGCGATAATTTCCCTGTACTGAAGAACAAGCTGTTGCCACCATTTGACCGGGCGCTTTCGGCATTGTTGGATGACCTGAAAGAAACTGGATTGCTGGAATCCACCCTCGTTGTTGTATGCAGCGAGTTTGGTCGCACGCCGAAGATTTCCCGCCTGGAAAAGCACTACAAGCTTCCTGGACGCGACCATTGGGGGGCGGCTCAGTCGGTTCTCTTAGCAGGTGGCGGAGTTGAGGGTGGGCGAGTTGTGGGAAAGACCGATCGTATCGGGGCTTATCCAACCGATGGTCCGCTGACTCCCCAGAATCTTGCGGCAACGATTTACGATACGCTGGGAATCCCGCGTGACGCACATTGGACCGACGCAGGCGGTCGGCCTTACCGAGTGTACGAACGATCGCCGATTCATGGCCTGACTTCATGATTGTGGTAACATCGCGTCAGCGCCAAGGCGCTGCAAATCGACGAAGAAAACATTTCAGCTGACCCAATCTTACACACGTTCATGGACTGACAGTGCCATGCCACTCCATCATCCTTACCACCGGACCGACCAGCGCTAGGAGTGACTCTCAACGAAGAGTTTGTAGCCGCGCATGTCGTGGCCCAGTCAGAGTAAACTTCCGCCCAGGTATCACTCGAAAGAAAGCCCAACCATGTCGACCTCGCCCGTTAGAACTGAAATCGATTTTTCACACCCCGGCCGACAGCTGGGATCATTGTCGGTTCCACATTCGTACAACCTGAGTGGCTGGGCAAAGCTGCAAATACCTGTCGCAACAATCGGTCGCGGCGAAGGACCGACTGTCCTGGTCATGGCAGGCAACCATGGGGATGAGTATCCAGGACAAATTGCGATCATGCGGCTGTTACGGGAACTCACTGTCGAAGACATTTCCGGCCGGGTCATTTTAATCCCGGCGCTGAACATGCCGGCTGCAAAAGCGTCAACACGATTGTCACCAGTTGATGGCGCGAATCTAAATCGTTCGTTCCCAGGCAATCCGGAGGGCACCGTAACTCAGATCATCGCCGACTATCTGACCACGGTGCTTTTTCCCATGAGCGATGTGGTCATTGATCTGCATACAGGTGGCCGAGGCGTCTACTTTTTTCCTTGTGCGCATATGCACCTGGTCGATGACCCGGTGCAGCGCCAACGCATGGCACAAGCAACGCTCGCTTATAATACGGATCTGGCCTTCCTGTACAGCGATATCGCTGGCAACGGGCTGTTGCCGGTAGAAGCAGAGAATCAAGGAAAGACCGTTGTCACCACAGAGCTGGGCGGCGGTGAGGTGACTCCGCGAGCGCTTCACAAACTATCGCAGCAGGGGCTCCGCAATGTGTTGATCCATGTAGGCGTATTGGTCGGCAAGGAAGAGACTCGCGCCAGCCTGGGGTTGTCTCCAACACGATGGGTTCAGGCGCTGGACAACGATGATTATCTGTTCGCACCGGAGTCCGGGTTATTCGAAAGTCTGGTTGATATCGGAGGCGATGTGACTGCGGGTCAACCCATCGGAGCGATTCATTTTCTGGAACGACCCGACCGCGCGCCGACGATCATCGAAGCACCCTCATCCGGCGTTGTCATCGCGCATCGCGGGCCCACGGTCACCCAGCAGGGCGACATCGCTTTCTGCCTGGCGCACGACGTGCCCGACCAAATCATCGACACGTTCACTTCCGTGAAAGTTGAAACTTGAGTCAATAGAATCCATACGCAACAACTGACGATTCGCCGGTGGCTCCAACCAACGTGCGTTGGATTGTTTTTGCACTGGCATGTGCCACACCATTCCTGCTTTACCTGCATCGATATAGCTGGAATATCATTGGGCCACAGTTGCAGTTGCTCATCGATGCCTGGCCGACGCTGAGCAAGGCCGTCCAGCAGCAGATCATGCTGCTGGTCGGTTAGGGGGAGATGCGGCGATGTAACTTGTGTTGCAATTCAAAAGTGCTATATATTGTCTCTGTTCAATGAATCCTTCTTTGGTAAACGATTTGGGAGCTGCAAATGGGGCATGAGCTTTCTTGTCCACACTGTCAGGGTAACATAGCTGCCGATCCTTCATTGTCCGGTCAAGTAGTTAGCTGTCCATATTGTGCCGGCGAGTTGCAAATGCCGCAGGTCACCAAGCCGGTTGCAGAAGCTGCTGCGGCTGAAGTTTGAGTTGAAAGACGCCGATTTGTACTCGTTTCGTTTTATCAAGTGAGCCCGTCGTGGTCCGCATCGCATTCTGTGCCATCATCGTTCTTTTGTTTGACGTGCTGCTCTCTGTCAGTACGGCTGAGGAACACCGCCAAATCTACAGCAACCCGGAGGCGTGGCGGCGGGCCGTCCCCGCAAAATACCACCGTCGACCGGAATACGCGTTTGTCGAAGAAGATCCGGATCTGCCCAATGTGCTGTTGATTGGTGACTCAATCTCAATGTCCTACACAGTGGGCGTTCGCGAGAAACTTGCGGGGATCGCCAACGTATATCGGGCGCCCGACAACTGTCGTTCAACACGACAGACACTGAACGAGATTGAGACGTACCTTGGCGAAGTTCGGTGGGACGTTATCCACTTCAACTGGGGCATTCACGATCTCACACACTTGGATGTGTCCGGCAAGGCCGCGCCGCCACCTGAGGGCAAACCTCAGGTTCCGCTGGATCAGTATCGGGACAACATTCGAGAACTACTGCGACGATTAAGGAAGACGGACGCCAGACTGATCTGGGCCTCGACGACCCCCGTCGGGAGCAAGGCCGAAACCAAGGGCTTCCGGCGCAACAGCGACGTCGTCGCTTACACCCATGCCGCCAGAGAGTTGCTAAAGGAAGAGAATGTAAGAACCAACGACCTTTACTCGCTGGTGAAGCCGCAAGCCGAACGTTGGCTGAGCGATGGGGTGCATCTCACTCGTCATGGCCAGACTGTCCTGGCAAAGGCGATTGCACAGACAATCCAGAATTCGCTCGCGGACGAAAACCAGACAGCGCTAAAGGCACTGAGTCCATTTGCCCGCAAACTGCTCGCGGCGGACGACACTGACCTCCAGCGGCTTACCCTGGGTAGCCGACAGGGCTTGATCGAACTGGCCCCAGTCAATCTGCCGACTGCTCCCAAGGGTGACAATAATCACTTTGGCTGGCCTGTCGCCACGACGGTGGACGACACGCTGATCGTCGTCCACCGAGCCATGCCAGGTCACAACCGAAAGCTTTCCGGCAACGCCGACGCTGACACCACGTATTCCACGATCGTCCGCTCAACGGATGGCGGGCGAACGTGGTCAGAGCCATACGATGTGCGAAGCTGCATGACGAAAGAAGACCGCAATCGCGGCGGGTCCGTTCCACTGTTTCATCGCTACAAGTTCGATCCCGACAACTACAGCCCGCTCGGTTATAAGCTGCACCTGAACGCGATTGGGACAACACGCGATGGAACCGTCATCCTCGTCAGTGATCACGGTGCTTTCCGCAGCGAAGACAAGGGCCGCACATGGAAACACCTGCGGGAAGCCTTTCGTGAAGACCGCTACGACGGTCCGTTCGTCTCTGTCGGCCCGCGAATCATCGATCATCCTGAGCACGGCCTGCTGCTGTTTGCACACCACACGGTTTTCAAGAACCACCGTCCCCACGACATCGTGCGTGAACTGGCGATCTACCGCTCACACGACCGAGGCGAGAGCTGGGAGAAGACTCGGCTGACATTGCCGGTCTGGTGCAAGCCGGCTGAGCCCGACGTAATCCATCATGACGACCACTTTGTGGCCATCGTCCGCAATCAGCCGCCAGCCAATATTCTGGCGCAGATGCGATTCCAGTTTGGCGACGCTAAGATCAATGATGTCGCCAACACCAACATGAAGACGCGCCGCTCGGTCGATACGTCCGCTATCTGTTTTAACCCGGTCACGAAGAGGTACGAAGTCGTCCAGTCAAAACGCGAAGACATGAGTATCAACCTCTTCAGTATCGCGCCGAAAGACTGGGACACGGCGAAGTGGCGATGGGAAGGTCAACTCTTCAAACGCAAGGGTTCTTTCTACTCGACTGCCGACGGCTTCCACACCGGCGGAGGCGTTATCGACGAAAAACGCGGAGTCCAACATATCTTCTTCTACAGCGGCCATCCCGGCGGGCCGGCCGGTGTATTTCGCCTGACGCGAACTCTTGACACGCCGAAACTGGCGGAATTCCTGCAGTCGCGAAACCGGCCCGCCCAAGCCCCCTAAGGTAAGCGAGCTATTTCTTGGTTGCTGGATTCGGCATAGCTAACCTCTCAGCGATGGCTAATATCCCGGACAGCCCCCATCTTCGCCCGCTGGGGCGGCGTCTGCAAGTCTTTTGGCAGGTATGAGATTTGCCAGGATATGCAAAATACTCAAGTAGCGGGGACAGGCTTCAAACCTGCGACCTCGAGGTTATGAGCCGCGCGAGCTACCGGGCTGCTCCACCCCGCGCCAGTTTGCACCAGGGTTTGCACCAACGACTTACAACTGCTGTAAATCGGTGTCATTTACTGACCATGGCACGACTGACGGGCAAGCTGGGGTAGACCCCGGGACACTCGACGTAAGTCGAGCCGAGGTCATCGGAAAAGAGCCGCTGTCCATCACAGACAACGGCTCTGGTAAGTCGGGGCGACTAGATTTGAACTAGCGACCTCTGCGTCCCGAACGCAGCGCTCTACCAGGCTGAGCCACGCCCCGTCTTCTCGTGACAAGCCTACCATGAAATTCATGCTCAGGCTGTCATTAAAACCAGATGCTCATCTTAACCGCTGTGGCTCTCCCCTTAAAGGGCAAGCAATCCTATGAAACAGGGAGTCCTTCAATCAACGGTACAAACCGGCAGCCGACCAGATTTTCGCAGCG
>CAZXJC010000267.1:0-4337 GCA_964640885.1 uncultured Pirellulaceae bacterium
CATCTCATCGACAATGCTCTTAAAGCACACTACCTCTACAAGCGTGATGTCAATTACGTCGTCAAAGAAAGTCGCGTAATCATCGTAGACGAGTTTACCGGGCGTCTCATGGAAGGTCGCCAGTGGAGTGACGGATTGCACCAGGCTGTGGAAGCTAAAGAGGGTGTCAAGATCAAGGAAGAGACTCAAACACTGGCAACCATCACGCTCCAGAACTTCTTCAAGCTCTATAAGAAAATCGCCGGCATGACAGGTACGGCGATGACCGAGGCCAACGAGTTCTTAAAAATCTATGGGCTCAACGTGGTAGCGATTGAACCCAATCGTCACTTACAGCGAATCGAACATCCAGATGTGATCTACCAAAGTGAGCGAGAGAAGTATGTCGCTGTCGCGGATGATATCGAGCAGGTCTACAAATGGGACATCATTACGCTTAAAAACGGCAACGAAATCTACGGAGAGATCTCTAAGGAGAACAGTGATACCGTCTATCTCGTGCCTCATGAATCCAAGCAGACGGAAGTGATTCCGAAGGCGGAAATTGCTACCATCGCTGAACGAGGGCGACCCATACTGGTAGGAACCGTTTCGATTGAAAAGAGTGAGCGGATTGCCAAGCTGTTGGAACAACGGGGGGTTCCCCATGAAGTACTGAATGCCAAGTACCATAAGCGGGAAGCTGAAATTGTCTCCCAGGCCGGCAGGCTGGAGGCAGTCACCATCGCTACGAACATGGCTGGTCGTGGTACGGATATCGTGTTGGGAGGAAATCCGGAGACAATGGCCTGGGCACGGTTGCAGGATCGTTACGAAACCCGACTCGATGTTCCTCACGAAGAATGGACTGGCCTCGTCAGCGAAATTGAAGAGGCCGAAAACATGGTCGCGGATGCCGAACAAGTAAAAAGGATCGGTGGCCTGCATGTTATCGGCACGGAACGACACGACGCTCGACGCATTGACCTGCAATTGCGTGGTCGCTGTGGACGTCAAGGCGACCCCGGTGACAGCCGTTTCTTTCTTTCCCTGGAAGATGACTTGATGCGCATTTTCGCCGGCCCCTGGGTCAAGGGACTCCTGGCGCGCCTGGGTATGAAAGAAGGAGAACGCATCGAAAGCAAAATTGTCACGCGAAGAATTGAAGGTGCTCAAAAGAAGGTCGAAGAGCGCAACTTCGAGATTCGCAAAAACCTGCTGGAATATGACGAGGTGATGGACGAACAGCGCAAGCGGGTCTATTCCTACCGCCAGCAAATTCTCGACGGCACGAATTGTCGCAATTTAATCCTGGACAGTATTCGCAACCAGGTTGACCATCACCTGGAAATCTTCCTGCATCGTAATTACTCATCTGAATCGTTTGCCGACTGGGCCAGCAGTCGACTCGCAACTCCGTTTGAATCACGCGATTTCCAGGGAATGAGCTTCAAAGATGCTGAACTGTTTGTTCGCGACCATGCCGAGAGAATGGTTGAAACCCAGGTACTCGATGCCATCGAAGAAAATCTCCCTGTGGAGCAGGAAGAGGAATGGAACTGGGAAGCATTAACAAAGATGGTCAATCAACGCTGGAATTTGAACTACCGGGACCGGGACTTAAAACGTTTTGGACGGGACAACCTGGCAAGTGAACTGATTGAACAAGCGCGACAAACCGTCTCCAAAATTGAACTTGCCGACGGAGAACCGCTGTTAGACGAAAACTATGCTTTCCTGACTACCATTGCCTGGGCTAGTCACAAGTTCGGTGTCAACCTTGAGTTGTATGATATCCGCGACAGCGATCCTGAGGATTTAAAGCAACTGGTCTATGAAAAAGCTGAAGCCATCTACGGTGACAAGGAGTCGGAATATCCGATCATGGCTGGCCTCTATCGATTCGCCCAGGGAGAACAGGGACGTATTGACCGGGACGGGCTGATTAGCTGGGCACGAAACCGCTTTGAAGTTGAATTAACCGTCGATGACTTGAAAAACAAGCAACGGGATGAAGTTCGCGAATTGCTGGTACGCTACAGCAATCAACACCAGGAAAAATCAAGAGTTGTTCTGCAGGAGATGCAGCAGCAACTCTCAGGTTACCTGGCTGCTGTCAACGGACATTCGGCAACTGCCAACAGGGCCGGTGACAACGGAGCCTTCGGACCGTTGTCACAATGGTTGCAAGACAACCTCGCTTACCAGTTAGACGCGGAAGAAATCGCACGTCTCGACCAGGAACAGCTGAGTAACAAGCTAACGGCTATCTTTGAAGATCGGTATCGCCCCGAGATGCAACGCATGGAACGGACCTTGCTGCTCGAGATTGTTGATACCGCCTGGAAAGACCACTTGCTGGTGATGGATCACCTGCGCAGCTCAGTCGGCCTGAAGGGATACGCCCAGATGGATCCCAAGGTCGAGTACAAGCGCGAAGGCATGAAGCTATTCGACCACATGTGGCAGTCTATCGAAGAACGAACCACTGACCTGGTCTTCCGCATGGAACAATTGGACGAAGACTTTGTCGGATCAACATGGAATGAGGCATCCGCCAGCCACGCGGACGCCCAAAGTAGTAGTGAGATTGCTCAACAACAAGAGGCGGCCATCGACTCCAGTGGAGAGCAGGATGGACGCCTTGATCCTATCCGCAACCGAAATGAACGTGTTGGTCGCAACGACATTTGTCCGTATTGCGACAGCGGCAAAAAATACAAGAATTGCTGTCTGCGAAAGAAAAACGCCTAGTCGACTTGGATGCATGCCGTACCTGTTGAACCTGGTTTACCTGATCAGCCTGATACTCGCCTCGCCGTGGCTCGTCTATAACGCGGTTCGCAAAGGTAAATACCGGCAAGGCTGGGGAGCAAAATTCTTAGGCCGTGTCCCCTGGCGATCGCATGAACGAACTGGCATCTGGTTGCATGCTGTCAGCGTAGGTGAAGTCAACTTACTGCAACCGCTGCTGGCTGCTATTGAAGAAAAACACCCTGACTGGGAATGTGTCATCTCGACAACCACTCGGACCGGCTATGAGTTAGCCCGACAAAAATATGCTCCCCGGTCGGTCTTCTACTGCCCACTTGATTTCAGCTGGGCCGTTCGCACAGCGCTTCGAAGCATCAACCCTCAACTGCTCGTCCTGGTCGAACTTGAATTGTGGCCAAATTTAATCCGCTGGGCTAAGCGGTCCAGCGTACCAGTCGCCATCGTCAATGGCCGCCTCAGCGCCTCAAGTGCCCGTGGGTATTCCCGCATCCGCTTCCTAATGCGACGACTGCTGCAATCAACAAATATAGTGGCCGTTCAAAATGAAGAATATGCAGAACGATTTCGACGACTGGGAGCCATCCCGGATCAAATCCACGTTACCGGATCACTCAAATTTGATGGTATTGATCTAGACCGCGAGAACCCCGCTACCCAACAACTGGCAGGGCTGGCGGGGATCAGTGATCAGGATATCGTTTTTCTGGCAGGTAGCACGCAAGCTCCTGAAGAAAAATTCGCTGTCTCCGTGTTTCGCCAACTAGTGAGTCATTACCCCCGTTTGCGACTAATCCTGGTACCGCGACATCCGGAACGTTTCCCCGAGGTCGCCAACATGCTTGAGCAACAAGGTATCGAGTGGCAACGGCGCAGTGAACTTAACCCGGAAACCAGTGACACACCTCCAGCCGTCCTGCTAGTCGACGCCATGGGAGAACTGGGAGCCTGGTGGGGCACGGCCCAGATCGCCTTCGTGGGTGGCAGCCTGGGAAAACGGGGCGGACAGAACATGATCGAACCTTCTGGCTATGGAGCGGCGGTCAGTTTCGGTCCTCATACGCAAAACTTTCGTGATATCGTGGAAATGTTACTGCAACACGAAGCGGCAGTGGTCGTCCAGAATGAACAAGAGCTAATGAAGTTCGTTAAACAGTGCCTGGAAGACCCGGAATTTGCCAGGCAACTGGGGCAACGTGCGCAACAGTTTGTTGCCAGCCAAAACGGCGCAACCGAACGAACCGTGGAACTGCTGGAATCACTCCTCAGCAGCTAATATTAGCTCTGCTGTTCTCGGGAAACCCGTCGACAAGCGGCTGGCAGGTTGTCGTTCGGCGGTTGTCGACCATCTTGCTCTATGGCTATAATCAACGTTTATAAGAGCGTTAGTTTCAGCCAATTATCGCTATTTTCTCACACCAACCAACAACGAGGGTCTTAGTTGTGGCAATCGGCAATTACCTGTTTACCAGCGAATCGGTCAGTATGGGACATCCCGACAAACTTGCCGATCAAATATCTGATGGAATTCTAGATGCTTTTATCGACCAGGATCCGCAAAGTCGAGTCGCTTGCGAAACACTGGT
>CAZXJC010000268.1:0-3325 GCA_964640885.1 uncultured Pirellulaceae bacterium
CGGCCCGCCGGATCGATTTCCACCTTATCACTGTGAACAAACATGATCCCCGAGGTACCAATGGACGTAGAGAGGATTCCGCTTTTCACGACCCCTGTGCCGACCGCATTGGCAGCGCAATCGCCCGCCCCTCCGACAACCAGGCAATCGGTCGTGAGGCCCAGGGTCTTAGCCGCCGCTGGCGTTAACTGCCCGGTCACTTCTTCCGATTCATAGCAACGGGCGAACAGGTCTGCATCCAATTCCAGTCGGGAGAGCAGTTTCTTGGACCAGTTACGCTTAGCCACATCCAGCAGCAGCATGCCGCTCGCATCAGACACATCGGTCGCCAGTTCCCCAGTCAGCCGCCGTCGCACATCATCTTTCGGCAAAAGAATGTGCCTGGTCTTTTCAAACTTCCGCGGTTCATGGTTACGCAACCAGAGAATTTTGGGGGCCGTAAAACCGGTCAGTGCCGGGTTAGCAACCATCTTGATCAATTGCTTGCGGCCGCCGGCTCGTTGTTCTATCTCGTCACACTCGGCTGCTGTTCGCTGATCGTTCCAGAGCAATGCCCGACGAAGGACCTTGCCTTGGGAATCCAGGAAGACGGAACCATGCATCTGTCCGGACAAGCCAATCGAGCGAACCTCGGCTTTCTTAACCTTGGCCTTTCGCACCACCGCGCGGACCGTTTTGACGGTCGCTTGCCACCAGTCCTCCGGGTCCTGTTCACTCCATAACGGCCGTGGATGGTAGCACGGGTAATTTGCCGTCGCCTCAGCCAGAATTTTCCCGCGTTCGTTGATCAACAGTGTCTTGGTACCGGAAGTGCCAATGTCAATTCCCAGAAAATAGCTCATCGCTCAGCAAACTCCCTCTACAGTCAAACAATCAGAATCTCTTTCCAGCAGACCGATTGTAACGGTTCAGGAAAAGTCGTGGCAACGGGCCGCCGAAAACATCTTCCCGGAACAATTCCCACCAGCGATAGTCGGCAGAAGGACAATTGCTGTTTAGTCGTCCTGCGGTTTCCGCTAGATTCGTCCTAGGTCCTCTTTTTGTCCGGGACAGTCCCCTTTATCCTGAAGTGAACTCGACTGCTCAACATGCCGTAGTCACTGAAGTCCACAACCGCTCATCCTTCGAGAAAATCGCTGATGCCCTCTCCTGCTGGTAAACATCACTGGCTTCTACTGTTGGCCATCAGCATGGTTGTGACTGGCTGCGAAAAAACAGCCGATCCGGCCGCAGAGTCCGACAGTACCAGCCAGCCGGCTCGACCTTTGCATGTAACGGTGACCGATGATCCTGAATTGGCCAAGTCGATTGCTCGAGAATGGAAGTCACGAGCTGGCACCGAGATCACGGTAGAAAACATCACAACCGCTCAATTGCTAGAGAGCAAACGGTTTAAAACAGATCTCATTATTTATCCCTCCGCCCGGCTCGGAGACTTGGTCGAACAACGATTACTACTGCCTCTACCCAAGTATATTTCAGGCAAATTACCCGAGCACAATAAGGGGCTGCTGCCGATCTCCAAACAAACGGAAGTCACCTGGGGTCCTGAACAGTACGCGGCCTCTTTCGGTTCACCGCAACTCGTGCTTTACTACCGCCGCGACATTTTTAGCGGGCTAAAGCTGCAACCACCAAAGACCTGGCAGGACTACCAGCAATTGGTGGCTGTCTTGTCTAACCGCGAGAAAATTGCACCCTGGCTGCGGGCAGACGATCAGCCCTGGCGAGCCACTGCTGAACCACTGGGCCCGGGTTGGGCATCGGTAACGCTACTAGCCAGGGCCGCTGCTTACGTCCGTCATCCGAATCAATACTCGGGAGTCTTTGACTACCTCTCGCTGGAACCGTTAATCGCCCGCCCTCCCTTCGTACGGGCCTTAGAGGAGTTACAGCAAGCAATCCCATCGATACCCGCAGACCAGTGGCCCACCACGATCAATGACACGCGGCAACTGTTCTACCAGGGACAGACTGCCATGGCGATCAGCTGGCCCTCCCTGGCAGCAACCCACCTGTTAGAACAATCTGACAACGAAGAGGGGTCGCTTGGCTGGACACTGCTACCCGGTTCGCGTGAGGCCTACAATGCCAGCGATCAAAGCTGGGAAACACTTCCTCAGCAGGAAGCTGCGCACGTTCCTTTGTTAGCCATTGCCGGACGATTGGGATCCGTGTCACGCAACAGCAGCCAACCTCAATTTGCGGCAGACAGCTTATTGCGACTGACCAGTAGTAAATGGAGTGCTTCGATTTCACGGCTCAGTCCATTCACTACGATGTCTCGCAGCAATCATTTGTCTGATCCCGCACCTTGGCTGGATGTGGGCACCAGTGCTGCTGATGCCAACCAGTTCACAGATCTCTTTCGGCTGGCAAACAACAGTTCCCGGGTCATGTTTTGTTTGAGGATTCCGGGCCGTGACCGCTACCTGGCTGCCCTCGACAAGGCCGTCTTGCGAGTGTTGCAAAAAGAATCTTCAGCCAGCGAAGCATTGGCGGATGCCAGTCACGAGTGGGAAGAGATTACCGATCAACTGGGGCGACAGAAACAAAGCCGCGCCTATCGGCAAAGCCTCGGACTAGAACCATAACGACTGCTTGGACAACCAGTTACGCTGGGGGTTGGATCTAGACACCTTTTCACCAGCCAACTAGAATACCGCTTGGTGAGTCGTTTCCGGGCCAAGCTGCCCGCCGCACTCAACTTTTCGGGGCCGTAGCTCATTTGGGAGAGCGCTGCGTTCGCAATGCAGAGGTAGAGGGTTCGACCCCCTTCGGCTCCACTCAAGTCAGGTTGCCACAGGCAGCAACCTGTTACCCCGCTTTGCCTGGGCCGTTGGCTTGCAGCGGCCCGGCCTCTTTCTGTTAGCAAAGGCCTCCTGCCATGCAGCGCATGTTCTGTCTCTCGCTCCTTGTACTCGGCCTGTTTTCCCTCCCCTGCCAGGGAGCAGAGCGACCCAACATCGTAATCATTTTAACCGACGACATGGGGTTCTCGGATCTCGGCTGCTTTGGCGGTGAGATCGAAACCCCCAATCTCGACCAGTTGGCAACCGGTGGGCTCCGGTTTACCGAGTTCTACAACACGGCCCGCTGCTGGCCGACACGGGCTACGCTCTTGAGCGGCATTTACAGCAATGGGCTGAAGAAATCACAGGTCACAATTGCCCAACTGCTCAAGAAGGCTGGTTACCAGACCGGCATGGTCGGAAAATGGCACCTGGGACGAGACCCGCAAAAAGACGGACCGGTCCAGCGCGGCTTTGACGACTTTTATGGAACGATGACCGGCGCCGGTTCTTTCTGGGATCCTTATACGCTA
>CAZXJC010000269.1:0-5242 GCA_964640885.1 uncultured Pirellulaceae bacterium
TGACGATTGTATTGAAGTTCCCAGGCGTCGAGTAAGTTTTGCTTGAGGTGTTCAACCAGTTCATCCATCTTTTGATGGGAATGGTCATTGGGGTGGTTGTCGTTGCTGGTGATCACCGACGAAACAGCACTGAAGCCGGTATCAATTTTACTCTTATAGGTGGCAGTTTCAGCCTTGAGTTGCTTCGTAGACAGGTACCAGCCTGCGACGAATACCACGATCACCAGGCCTGTGACAAGCCAGAAGGAATGCTTCTTGATTCCCTGCATGAGGTCTTTCATGTCCATGATTTATGACTTTCAGTTGGAAGTTGTAGCGACTGTGTTGATGTCTGCTTCTGCCTGTTCATCTCGCTTCATTTGCTCTTCGGCAGCCTTGCGTTCTGCGGCTTCGGCCGCTCGTTTTTCGTCGAGCTCAGCAATTCGCTTGGTCAGCAGGTTTTGTTGCCAGCAGAACTGCACGATAAACGAGTACTTGGTTTCTTCGAAGAACGCTGGTTGCGCAGCGACTGCCGGCTGCTCAGCTGCCGCTGGATCTGCTGGCTTGGCAGCTGGCGGAGCCTGCGGTGCAGGGTCTGCCGGCGTTGCTCCACCTTCTTCTGCCGTCTTGGGCGGAATATAATTCGGGTTTTCGATTTTCTCTTTCTTGGTTTCGCCATCCCCGAGCAGCAACGCAAAGCGGACTCCCAGTTCTTCCATGCTAAAGACTTCCAGGTTGCCGTCTCCGCGTGGCAGACGCACTTTCTGCATGGCCAGCCTTTTAATGAACGTGTTGCGGACATGCTGTGCACGAGATGTCCGAATGTCATCGTTAAAGTAATGATAGCCGCGTACTTCGATGACCCAGCCTGGACCGTCTGGTCCAGTGATTTCGGTTACTGCTGCTTCTCCAGCGGTGGCTCCTCCTGGCCCGTTGTTTGCACCTTCGGCGGCTGCTGGAGCCAGTTGTGTTAACCATGGCTGCGAGAGCAGGTAGCGTTTTTTTAAGTCATCGGTAAACCACGTTGTGAGATCTTCAAAATGCTGGGTTTCGATAGCCTCGATGTAGAGGTCACTACGTTGGCTAAAAGGCTTGTCTTCCGGGTTGCGAATGACACCGGGTTGGAAGTCAGCGTCTCGGGGCAAGGCCTGGTTGATAGCCCGAAACAATTCCAGCCATAGCAGGCGACGGTCTCCGTTGCCAGCCAGTTCTGTACCGATTGCTTGTAATCTTCCCAGTTCTTTCTGTAATTCATCGTCCTTCGTAAGGTGTCCGGAGCTTTGACTTTTTAGGGATTCAACTTTGGAGAGTGCTGCACTCCAGGTCACATTCTTCTCGGCACGATCCACGTGGACCTTGTTCCAGATTCCGTAGTAGGAAAGGAAGTTGAAAGTGCAAGCCAGCAGCAAGGCTGCCAGGGAGAGAACAACCCACGGTTTCTTGGCCCGAATCAATCGTTCAATCATGATTTCGCGAGGCACCAGGTTAGTCTGCAAACGAGATTCACCGAGTCCTTGCAAGCAAAGCCCATAGCAGACTCCGAAGGAAAGAACATTGTCTTTAAAGGCGGGGCTGGAGGTGACCGTCGAGCCTTCCAGTCGTCCAAAGGAATTAAAGTCCTCAACATCGTAGCCGAGATTTTTTGATAAATACTGGCGAAGTCCCGGCAGCTTGACGGCATTGCCCATGGCAATGGCACTGCGGATGGTCGCCTTGCGATCGATTCCCTGAAAATAGCCGATGGAACGTTGTATTTCTGTTACCAGGTCGTTGAAGACAGGACGCATTGACTGGAAAATAACCTTGGCATCTTTCGCTTGCCGGGCATTTCGCTTCAAGTGTTCTGCCTTGGCGAATGTTAGTTTCAGTTCTTTCGTGAGCTGACGCGTAAAATGATTACCGCCGAGCGGGATGCTGCGCTGCCAGACCCGTTGACCATTGGTGATGACCAAGTCCGTTGTTTCTGTTCCCATGGAAAGAATTACAATCGACTCAGGGGGGTTTTCGGGGTCGTAATCCCCGATGTCATCACCATTGTTAAGCAGGTCGTAAACGACGAAGTTGTAGACCGATAGTGGCGACAGTTGGACAATGTCCAAGTCAATATCGACATCATCAAAGGGCTTGATGGCACTGAGTAACTGGTCTCGCTTGATGGCAAATAATCCGACTTCCATTTCAAGCGCTAAGGCGCCTTCGTCCGCTTGCCATCCCATCTGCTGGTAGTCCCAGATCACTTCGCTTAGATCGAATGGGATCTGCTGACGGGCTTCGTATTTCACCAGGTCTGGGATTTTTTTTGCGTCGACCGGTGGTGGCTTAAAGAACTTGGCCAGACCGCTTTGTCCCGGGACGGACATCGCGACCAGGTCACCCGCTAAAGAATTTCGCGAGAGGAACTGTTCCATGGCCTCTTGGATCAGTTCTTCTGGATTTGCTTCTGGCTGCGTAAGAATCTTAGGATATTCGATGTAGTCAAAGGCATCGGCAATCACCTGGTCTCCCTCCAGAGTGCATCGCATTGCCTTGAGGGCACATTGCCCGATGTCGATTCCCCATACACCCACGTTCTTAGCCATTTAAATTTCCCCTACTATGTCGCTCGGCTAACAGATTTTCACCACGAGCTGCTTCTGTAAGTTCTCAGGATTGTATCAGTTAGAAGGGACGGGTCGACGTCAGCCTGAAAAACTGAACGGATTTACCTCCAGGGCCAACAGTAAATTACCTGCACGGGCTCTGAATCTGACGTGTCACAGTCTCTTTCTAAGTGATTGAATTTGTTCCGGTTTGGATGCGATTGAAATGACGCATCATGCAGCTGTCTAACGAGTTACAGAGAATACGTTATGGATAAGTTCACTGTGTTACGGTGGCTAGACTTCAGACGCTGATAACTGCACTCTATCTTACCTTCTACTCTAGTGAGTTCGCATACCAATTGTCAATCTTTTGCACCTTTCTAAGGTAGTTCTAAAGCCCTGAGTCCTCGACGACAAACGTCTTACCAGCTAATCTGAAAGCGTGGACCCTTTGGAAATCGGCTCGATCCTGAATTAGTCGATTTTCAAGGGATTTCGTCGGTCCCACCTGAGACGAGTTGACTGACAAAAAAGTTCCCGAACCCTAAACCGAGAAAATTCACCCCCCGTAAGTGGTATGCCACAAGACTCTCTACATCATCGTCCCCGAGGGTATTTTCCTTTATGAGCTACCAGGAACTGTTGATTCTGCTCCCGTGCCATAGCTTGGAGGATTTTCCCGTCCATCACGAGGGGGAAGATGCCCAAGGTTTGCTCGCCGGCTGGTCTGCACTCTGGCATCCTCAACTCCTGTCTGAGGCGCAGTCGATTTTACGCTGGCACCGGATGGATGACCCACCAGAAGAGTTGGCGGGTCGTCTGGTGGTGATCCCGAAGGTCAGTGACCAGGAATTGCCGACCGGGTTCGTTGATCGGGCTTCTAGCGAAGGTGCCCTTGTGGTTCGCAATCAACTGGATCGCGACCAGATTGTGGAGTCAGCTTTGGATGGGCTGGCGAGCCGAGTATCGATACCGGAGGATCTGGTAGCTGATTTTCTGGCCTTGGGTTACTGCCACTTACAAGTTGAACTGTTGACCCGTCAAATGCGTTATGCCAGTAACCTGGATGAGATTCATTTTCAGAATTTGGCAGTGGCGGCCGCGACTGCCGCAGTTGCAGGAAATCACGAGGTGGCGCAGGAAAAACTGACGGCCTGTTTTGACCTGTTGGCCGAGGAACGTGATCACTATTACTCGGTGGAAGTCTTCTTGATTGACATCACGATGGTCAACGAGGCGACAAGCGGCAAGCGGTTGGAGCAAGAGTTGACTAGTGCGACGCCAACGAATTGTCTGCTGACAGCTACTGGTTTGCAACGGCTTGCTGATCAGCAACCGGCCACCTTGGCGGCGTTAAAAGCGGGGCTGGTGACGGGGCAGGCGAGTGTCATTGGGGGTGAAACAGGGGAACGGGCACTTTCTTTATTGAGCATGGAGTCCTTGCGACATGAATTGCGGCAAGGCCGTTCGACTTACGAACATTATCTTGGTCAGCCGGTGCGAGTTTACGGTCGCCAGCGATTTGGACTGAATCCCAATTTACCTCAAGTGCTCAATAAATTTGGTTTCCAGGGAGCTCTGCACAGTACCTTTGAAGCTGGCCGGTTTCCCGAGGGGAGCCAAGTGAAAACACGTTGGGAAGGGCGGGACGGCTCTGGCATCGATGCCTTAGCTCGTGTCCCGTTAGATGCGAATAAGCCAGAGACTTTTTTATCGCTGGCTACCAAGCTAGGGGAATCCATGGACATGGATCACGTGGCCACGATTTGTCTGGCGCACTGGCCCGGACAGGTCAGTCCCTGGTACGAAGATTTGCGTCGGATTGCCCGCTATGGCTCGGTGTTGGGGAAATTTGTCACGCTTGACACGTATTTCACGGATACGGATGCCTCCGGGCTCAATGACCGTTTTGAGATGGACCAGTATCGCGCCCCGTTTCTCAAGCAAGAGATTATCCGCGGCCAGCCAGATCCGATTTCTTTTTGGGTCCGTTACTGGCGACATCAGGCGGCAGCGGAAGCTTGTCAGAATCTGCAGACGTTGTCGCAACTGATAGAGGGAAAACCTGATCTACCCGAGGTGGAGTTCGCAGGCCAGGTGGATTGGCAGAGTGCTGACCGTGAAAAGAACCGCTTGTTGCCCGGCAATACGCAGGGAGAGGACGATGTCACTGCGGAAAAACTTACTAGCGAGGAGGCCCAGCTGGAAGAAAAGGTCTCGCAGATGGTGCAGCGATTTGCCGCGGCTGTTACGCCGGCAAACGGACCGGAAACACCACGTTACAAGGTGACCAATCCCAGCAGCTTCGCCCGTCGAATCCCGGTCGACGTGACTCAACTCACTGCACCGCCAGCTGTTGAAGGTCCAGTTTATGCAGTGCATGAAACAAATGGGAATGGGGAAACCGAAGGGAGTAAATGGGCCCTGGTTGATGTGCCACCGATGGGCTTTGTTGACCTGACAGCTGGGTCGGCGACTGCATCGAAAAAAGGAGAGGGTCCCTCCCTGGTCGATGACGGCATTTTGCAAAACGAGTTTTTCCAGGTGGTCGTTCATCCCGAAACCGGTGGTGTCCAGGCGGTACGGGGATATGGATCTCGGGAAAACCGAATATCTCAACAATTGGCTTACCGGGCTGGGAAACAACGTGGCCGGCCGGGCATGGTGTGGGATGAAAAAGA
>CAZXJC010000270.1:0-14567 GCA_964640885.1 uncultured Pirellulaceae bacterium
ATGCTTGACCTGAACCTTGGAACGATGGAACTGGATGCCGAGGGAGAGTGGGTGGATCCCGGACCGATCGGTTTGGAATTTGGCTATCCTGCCAGGCTACCAGAGGTAGCTCCCGACGATCCTCAGGTGGAACCAATACCACCGCCAGAACCTGTTCCCGCCAATCCGCAAAACCCTTAATGGCAAAGTGACTGGAAGCGGTATGACCCCGTACCCGGTTGCTAACTAGTAGGCTCAGGTTTTTGAGAAACCTGTTAACGATTGACGGGTTTTATAGTCATAGGCAAGCTAGGAAGGTTTCGTACGAGGCACGAAATTACGGTATAATGTGCCACTGACAACTGCCCCTATAGCAACTAAAATATGCAGAGTGCTCGGTGTTGAAACAGGTCAGCAAATCGGGCCGCTTGAGACCACTATCGCATTCCTATGCAAGAGGATCTTCTGTCATGACGCACGGTTCTTTGACTCCCGCGCAGTCGTCGCATCTCCACCGACAACGACGAGGTGAGGTGCTATTTTTTGTCATCATCGGTCTCGTCGGCGTCGGCCTGCTCGGTGTTGGTGTCTGGTATTTGGTTGCGCAAGCATCCGTACCCGAGGAAACCCCGATCATTCAATTCAAACTCACCCCGGCGGACTTTGAGCATGTCGTAACAGAGCAGGGAGAAGTTGAAAGTTCTGCCAAAATTGAAGTTCGCTGCGAAGTCGATTCACCAAACCAGGGGGGTACAGAAATCATCTGGGTGATCGATGAGGGAACCTACGTCACGGGACCCCAACAGGTGGCTACCCTGGGCAGTGAAACGGCAGCTTCCCTGGTCAACAAGTACAATCTTATTGACAACAAGTACAATCTCAATGAAGAGGCCTTGCGGATAGCCAATCCTACGCTTGACGAGGACATTAAGCAGGGCAAGGAAATTACCATCCCTGGGTATTTACTGGTAACCCTCAATAAAAAAGCGCTTCAGGACGCACGGGACAATCAAAACAAGGCTGTCGTATCGGCTCAAAGTGCCGTCACCGCCTCCGAAAACAAATGGACGCAGGCAACCATTAGCCTGGAGGAATACTTAAAGGGAACGTTCCTGCAAGAAAAACAATTAATCGAAAGCGAGATTCTCGTTCAACAGGAGAAACACGGGCGAGCCAAGGATACAGCCAAGTTTAGTTCTCGGCTGGCAGCACTTGGGTTTTTAACTGCCGAACAACTCAAGGCAGACTTGTTTGCCGTCAAGCAGGCCGAGGTCGACTTGGCGCTGGCCATGAGCCGAATGGACACGCTGGAAAAGATTACCAAGAAGAAAATGGTAGTCGGCTTCCAGAGCGACATCAAGGCAGCCCAGGCAGATGTCGACGCCAAGCAGGCCATTCTCGAACAAGAACAAACGAAACTGGACGAAATCGATCTTAACCTGACCAAGTGTGATATCCGAGCGCCGGCCGAGGGCCAGGTGATCTATCACAACCAGTACAGTTCTCGAAGTGGTCGTGTTGAGTTTGTCGTGGAAGCCGGTTCACGCGTCCGTGAACGACAGACCATCATCGATTTACCTAATCCTAAGCTCATGCAAGTGAAGGCAAAGATCAACGAAGGTGGTATTCGTTATGTCCGCGTCAAACAGGAGGCCGAGATTAACATCGGTGCGCTGCAAGGACAAGAGATCCGAGGACGGGTGATTAAGGTAAACCAGATTCCAGAACAGAGTGCCTTTTGGGGCTCGCAGGTAAAAGAGTACGGCACCTACATCGAAATTCTCGATCCGCCGGAGACCATCCGCTCGGGAATGACCGCAGAGGTTAAGGTGCTCGTCGAACGGCGAGAAGGTGTTCTGCTGATTCCCGTCCAGGCATTGCATGAAGTCGCGGGGCATTTTTTCTGCCTCGTCACCACGAAGGACAAAGACGGTCAGAACCTGTTGAAAACTCGCGAAATCAAGATTGGTTCCAGTAACGAAAAGATGATTATTGTCGACCAGGAGGCGGCCAAAAAAGCTGACCTCATGGGTGTGCAAGAGAACGAGATTGTCGTGGAAAATTTACGAGCACACATCGACAGCCTGGTCATTCCCCACAACCTCAAGGACGCTCATATCAAATCGATTGGTAAAAAGGGCACAACGGTCAGCGCTCCCAAGACGCAATTACCGCAATCCGATCAAAACCCGGCTGCTGGCGCAGGGCGGCCAGCTGGAAGCGGTGGTAGTGGCGGTGGTTTGATCGCCCGGTTTGACAGCAACGGTGATGGCAAAGTTTCAGCTGAGGAAATGCCAGAACAGATGCGAGATGCAGTCATGGAGCGGCGAGACAAGAACAAGGATGGATTTATTGATGCAAGCGAAGCAGCATCTGGCGGTGGCGGAAACCGACAAGGTGGTGGCAGACCCGGAGGCGGGGGGCGTCCAGGAGGTGCCCGTTGACGTACGCTGCTCGTGTCAACTCACTTCACAAGGAATACTTTCTCAAGGGCGAAACCGTTCGGGCCTTGCGCGGCGTCACATTTGACATTCCCGAAGGTGACTATGTTGCTATCATGGGTCCCTCCGGATCGGGGAAAAGTACCCTGCTGAATGTACTCGGCTGTCTCGACCGCCCCACACGTGGCTCGTTGCACCTGGGCGAATCAGATGTTTCCCAGATGGACGATAACGCCCTGTCAAAAATGCGGGCAGCCAACATTGGCTTTGTTTTTCAATCTTACAACCTAATCCAACAATTGACCGTCCTGGAAAATATCGAAGTACCGCTGGCCTACTGTCGGCGTTTGAACGCAGCTGGCCGACAGCGGTGCCGTGAACTGGCCAACATGGTCGGGCTGGGTGACCGGCTGAAACATCGCCCCTACCAGTTGTCTGGTGGTCAGCAACAGCGCGTGGCTATTGCCCGCAGTCTCATTAATGATCCATATTTCATTTTGGCTGATGAACCCACGGGTAACCTCGATTCTAAAACCACCGATGAAATCTTGACCTTATTTCAGGAACTTCACAATCAAGGCAAAACAATCATCCTGGTAACTCATGAAGATGAAGTCGCTGCACACACAAAACGAATCATTCGTCTGTATGACGGTGAAATAGCCGTGGACACAGCTGTTGACGGCACATCCGACGATCTGCTGATTTGAAGTTTCTATAAAGAATCTCCCCTATGAACTGGTTGAAGACTTGGACAATCGGCGTCAAGAGCTTGATGCTTAAACCGATGCAGTCAAGCTTGACCATCCTGGGGATCTTCATCGGCGTGGCCAGCGTCATCTGGTTACTCGCAATTAGCCAGGGAATTAGCGACGTCTATCAGAAGCAGATTGAAGACCTTGGCGCTAACAATATCATTATTCGCACCGTGAAGCCCTCGACCCAGGTGACCAGCGAAAATTCAGGACCGATGCCTTACGGGGTAACCCGTGAAGATCACGAAAAAATCTTGCGAATCCCGACGGTCAAAAACGCCATTCAAATTCGAGAACTGCAACGTCCGCTTTATTTCCGTGACAACCATATTGACGGGCGACTCGTCGGCTGCACGCCAGAGTATTCGGATATGACTCACTTGGAAATAGCCCGGGGACGATTCCTCGAAGCCGCCGATCTTAAAGCAGAAAAAGCATACTGTGTACTGGCCCAAAAGGTCGCCGACCGGCTGTTCAGTTACGAAGACCCGCTGGGACGCTCCGTCTATTTACCAGACCACGAAGATTACTACACGATCGTCGGTGTCATGAAACATCGCAACGCCAGTGCGGCTGTCGGTGGATCACTCTCGTCGCAAGTGTTCGAAAATGACATGTATATCCCGATCACCACCCTGCGGAAACGGATTGGAGACCTCGACCGAACCGCCCGCGCCGGACAGTTTACTCGTGATTATGTCCAGCTGAGTCAAATCACCGTGATCGTTGACGAGATTGATAACGTCATCTCCACTGCAGAACATATCGAAGAAACGCTCAAATCGCATGACCTGATGGAGGATATGGATGTCGTCATTCCGTTGGACCTGCTGGACCAGGCCAAAGCTGCTCGGGGGTTGTTCTTGATTTTCATGGGTCTTATTGCCGGGGCATCGCTACTCGTGGGTGGCATCGGCATCATGAATATTATGCTGGCAACCGTCACTGAACGAACGCGTGAAATTGGGGTTCGTCGAGCCCTCGGAGCCAAGCAAGGGGATATCATTCGACAGTTCCTGGTCGAGACAGTTGCTCTCTCAACGATGGGTGGAATCATCGGAATTATCGGCGGCTATACGTGTCCGTACATGATTAGTGGAATTCGCTGGGCGGCCAATAAATGGGCTGCCGCCAGAATTGCTGCTCTTCCCGACACCGTCCAGCAAATGGTCCAGCAAATGAATCCTCAAATCGTACCCATTTCGATCCCGTTAGCCTTTGGGATTTCAGTCATCGTGGGGGTCCTGTTCGGAATTTATCCCGCGATGCGAGCTGCCAAGATGGATCCCATCGAAGCCTTGCGACACGAATAGTGCCCACTGGTGGGAAATTGGTTACTTCAACAGCGGAGCAAACCGCTCCAGTTCCCTGGCTAGTGCTTTCACTTGCGCCCGCTGATGTCCATAGCAGAGACTGATTCGCAGCCGAGATTCCCCTTCGGCAACCGACGGCGGCCGGATTGCCGGCACCAGTAAACCAGCCTCTCGCAATTTAGCCGACCACTGCAAAGCCCTGTCGGGTTCCCCAGCTGGTAATGCCAGGATCTGACTCTCAGCGGCCGCCAATGGCCAACCCTGCTCGCTTAATTGCTGCTGTAACCATACTGATTGTTCGAGCACCTGTTCTCGTCGCTTGGGCTGCTGATCAATCAACTCCAGGGCCCGCAAGGCGGCAGCAGCCGAAGCCTGCGGAAAGGCAGTGGAAAAGACATAAGAGCGGGCGCGATTACTCAACCATTTGACTAGTTGATCGCTGCCTGCCACAAAACCACCGGCCGAACCAAACGCCTTGCTCAATGTTCCCACCCGCACATGAACCCCATCTTCCACGTCCAACAATTCACAAGCACCTCTGCCAGTTTTACCAAGCACCCCGGTGGCATGCGCTTCATCGACCATCAACATGGCATCGTGTTCTTTTGCAAGGGTCGCCAAATCAGCCAGTGGGGCCAGGTTGCCATCCATGCTGAACAATGAATCAGTGACAATCAATCGCCGGCGATAATTACCGGCAGCCGAAAGCAGTTGCTTCAAAGCAGTCACATCCGTGTGCGGTACCACTTCGACTTGTGCACCTGAAAGGCGGCAACCATCGATAATGCTGGCGTGATTCTTGGCATCACTGAAAATCACATCCCCAGGTCCAACCAGTGCGGAAATCGTCCCCACGTAGGCTGCATAGCCACAGGAAAACAAGAGCGCCGAATCCGTCTGTTCAAACTCAGCCAGGGCAGCTTCCAGTTTCGCATGTAAATCTCCATGACCAACGATGAGAGGACTGGCCCCACTCCCCCAGCCAGCGGGCTGGAGTGACCCGCGGACATTCTCCAGCAGGTCTTCAGCTGCCAGCCCGAGATAATCATTGGAGGCAAAGTTAATCAGAGATTCCCCATTGAGCGTAATGCTCGCGGGCGATTGTGGACCTGACCGCACCTGTCGCTGACGAACCAGGTGCCGGTCGTCCAGATCCTGCAGGGCATCGTCAATCCAACGTAACGGGTCCACGGTTATCGCCTGGGGTCGGAAGGTTATTTCGTGTGGGCAAATTTCACGATGGCTTCAAATTCAGCTTTGCGCACAGGCTGTACGGAGAGTCGCGATCCCTTGCGAAGCAATTCCATCTTTGCCAGTTTTTTCATGCCGCGCAATGTTTCCAGTGCGATCGACTCATCAAACACCTCTACCAGCTTAATATCAACCATGAACCAGCGAGGATTCTCAGCACTTGATTTTGGGTCGTAATGCTTATCGTTAGGATCCCATGAAGTGTGATCGGGATAGCTCTCCCGGACTACACGGGCCACCCCCGCCACGGCCGGAGGCTTGGCATTGGAGTGATAGAAAAGGACCAGGTCGCCTTTCTTCATTTGGTCGCGCATAAAATTCCTGGCTTGGTAATTGCGGACACCATCCCAGTGCGTCGTCTTGGTCTTTTCGGCAGCCAGGTCCTGGATTGAATAAGCATGGGGTTCCGACTTCATCAGCCAGTAGTTGGCAGAACTTGTTGCTTTCTTTGCAGCCATATCAAAACGAATCCTATGTTGAACACGAATATCTGTCGGGGCGAACCGGTCACCCGTACCTGCGGATGCTTAAGTGCAGGTCGATTGTAGGTGACAGGGAGAATGAAGAAAACCGAGCCGGCAGACAAATCCCACGTCTCTCCCGGGGGAAAGAGACTGGGATACTACCCAGCGAGTGTGGCTCGACTTACTTGGGTCGGCGGGCGACTCGAGATTTTGATTGGGTGCCCAGGTACTCAAACAGATCGGTAATTTCCTGGAGTGTCAGGGTGTCGAGCAGTTTTGCTGGCATCGCCGATTGTTTGCTTGGTTGCAGGGTTTCAACTTGATCTTGGGGCACGGCAACTTTCTTACCGTTAGCCTGTAAGACGATCCATTCTTTTGCGGCACCTGGTACTACGAGTCCACTGTAGGTACGGCCATCAGTCGTCACTATTTGTTTCGAGCGATACTGATCTGAAATAACATGAGAGGGAAATACGATAGCCTCCAGGATTTCTTTCCTGGTAAATCGTTTTTGCACATTGCTCAAATCTGGTCCGATCACCTCGCCGCTACCACCGAACCGATGACACTTAACGCATTGGGATTTTTCATAGACGAGAGCGCCTCGTTCGGCATCGCCATGTGCGCCTTCCCCAGTGGTCAGATAGTCAGCCAGGTTATTGAAGGTCCATTTGCTCCCCTCGGGAGGTTCGGGCAATTTTGCTGCCAGTTCTTCCGGGAACTTCTCTTCAAACCATGTTTGCCAGTGTTCAAACTGAGCACTTATTGTGTCAGACTTTTCGCCCGGCGTTTTTTGCGCTGTCCAATGTTCCAGCAGTTCTATGGCCACCGTTGCATCAGCGTCCGGCAGCTTCAAGCCACTGAGGATTACCTGGCGATAGTAGCTACCGTGGAGCGGTCGGCGATCCACCGTTTTAAGTTTGCTAAGTACTTCTTTGGCTACTCCACCTTCGAGTACAGACAAGCTGTGTAAAAGATAGGACCAGTTTTCACCGGACGGTTGCTGGGCTAACCCGAGCGCAATCGGCTGCCGTAATTCCGGTTCACGTTTCCAGATTTCATGCAGGTATTTCATTGACTCTTCGTCGCCGCTGCGCGAGAGAACAGCAATAATACCGACCTTTAATCGCGTGATCGTATCACCACTCCGCTCAGCAATGGCCTGATCGATATCTTTGAGATAACCGATCAATTCAGCATCTAACTCATGGGGTACCTGAAAGAGCGCACCGAGAGCCGCGTTAGGCCAGTCGGCCGCCTTGGAAAGCACCAGGCGACTCTCTTCGGCTGTCATGGATCGACAAAAATCGCGCGTGGCATGCATCACGTAAAGAGGAACAGCGCTTCCTTTGCTGTTCTGCTGAGTTTTTTCCATGAATTGTAACAACGCCAGTCGTCGTTCACCGGTCCAGCCAGACTGCAGGAACCGGAGATGAAGTGCCAGGTGCAATCGGTCTTGCATCGGCAGATCCGAGTCGAGGTAGTCAAAGTAACGATCCATAATGGAGGAGGCCTGCAAGTAAGTCAGCAGTCGAATCAACTCGCGATTCATCACTGGATCACTCGCTGGAAATTCTTCGATCAGTTGATTGCGGAGGGGAATCATTTCCTCCGGCTGAATCGACCCTCGAATCATGGCCACCTGCATCACTCGCAACATGTCAATAAAATCCCGGTCGCTCACGAAGCCTGCCATAATCTTGCTAAATCGGTCGAGTATAGCAGCGGCATTTTGACGACTTGGATGAGCAATGATCAGGGCCAGTGAGCCTCTCATTAACAAGCTATGGTTATCGGTGGTCAGCACCTGTTCTTTCCATTCTTGGGGCGGCAGTCGCTCCAATAGCCGGCGGGCCGCCCAGGCTTCATTTCGGTCCGCAGATGCCAGGAGAGGTATTAAAGACTTATAATCTGTCCCCTGGCCGCCGCGTATTAACGCCTCACAAGCGCGACGTCGCACGAAAGCGTCATTATCTTTCAGCAAACGGACCAGCGCAGCCTGTGTGTCGGGGCTGGGATAGATACCCATCAGGTAAGCCGCTTTCGCTCTGACTTCCTCGTTCTTCACCTTCGCCAGTTCGACCAACAAGGCTTCGCTTGGCAACGGACCAAACCACTGCATCAGGTCAAGTGCACGGGTCCGATATCGCGCTGGATTGGCGGCACTGCGAGCTACGCTAATGAGCATGGGTCCCCAGCGATCACCTAATTGAGTCTGAATTTGAGCTATATTTTGTCGGGCCCAGGCGCTATGGAGTTGAGGCTGTCGAATTGCCGCACTAATTCCTTCACCCAGCTCAAGCGCTGCCTGATCAACTTCACCTTTCCAATGGACGCGGTAGAGTCCGCCACTAGTTTTTCGGCCCCCCGTAATGAAATAAAGATCTCCATCGGGCGCAACCTCCAAGTCGGTAACATTCAACGGTGAACCTTCCAGGAAGACCTCACTATTGGCCGTGTAGCTGGAACCACTGCGCTTGGTATGTACGGCCAGGATTCGCCCTTCAGACCAGTCAGCGAGAAACATCGATCCCTGGTAACGGGCCGGGAAAGCAACATGGTTGTAAGCCACGGCACCAGTGGGAGAACCCCGTCCTGTATCCAGTAGTGCTGGCAGGTTATCGACGAAATACTCGGGCCATTTCGACCAGCCACTGCGCCAGCCAAATTCGGAGCCATCGGTTACGTGGTAAAGTTGCGTAGGACGGTACCAGGTTGCTCCTCGATCCGATTCCATGTCCGAATCATGTACAAATAAATCACCCCGTTCCGTAAAGGCAAGGTCGTACGCATTTCGTAATCCTCCACAAACTCTCTGTAATTGTTTGCCTTCGATTGTCACACGTAAGATGACACCTCCCGGTGCCTTTACGCCGACTGCATGACCACCCGGATCTTCGTAGCGGGGCTGAATCAAATCGCCTTCATAGGGGTGCTGGTGTGGACTGGAAGCTTCATAATCGCGCTTGGGCTCAATATGATTTCCAAGTACCAGGTACAACATTCCATCGGGACCAAGCGTAATTCCATGGACACCATGTTCAACCATGTCACCTTTGAATTTCAACAACGTGCGTGCTCGTTCCAGTACTCCATCATTATCTTCGTCAGACAAACGATATAACGCATAGCCTTCGGGACCCATCCCCGTAACGAACACCTCGCCATTCAGAGCCAAGATGCCCTGGCAGCTCTTCACCTGGTCACAATAGGTGCGCACCTTGTCCAAATGGAAATCGCCGTTGCTGTCATATGCCAGCAAGAGAGGGCCATTTTCCTGGGACAAAATCGCATGACCAAATTCATTAAACGTCATCGCAATCAACGAACCGGTCTGGTCATCATCAATCAAACGACGGACTTCGAAGTTTTCATCAATTCGAAATCGTTCTGTCCGATCACGTTGAGCTGGAGCAACGCCCTCCTCAATATCCCAGGGCGCCGTGTCACCCAGCTTGCCAAATGATTGTGCTGTCTGCCAGCGACGATCCGTGTAAATATTGGTATTCCAGAGGGGCAAAACAGTTAAACTGGTCAGCCAGCTATCATCCGTTGAATGAGAGGTCCAGCCACCGGCCCGTTCCTTGACCATCACCCGGGCAGCCAAGGCCGCCGTTGAACCATTCGCATTGGTCACCGAAACTGCGATCGTATTACGACCAGTCTTTACATAGCTGCTAACGTCAAAAGTTGACAGTCGCTTGCTGTTATCACCCTCTCCAATCCGACGACCATTAACAAACAACTCGAATTCGTCGTCGGCAACCACTTCAATACGGCAAGTCTCTGGATTAACCGTTACAAACGACTTGCGGAAATGACAACTTGTTTTAGGAACCGCCTCCTTTTGATGACCCGACCACCAAATCCATTCCGCCTCCTGCCCAATAACTTGAGTTGGCAAACCAAGTACCACGGTAACTAATGCCCATGCTACGCAAGTGACGATCTTTTTGAATTGGCATTGCAAGAAACGATCTTTTCTCATCGTCGTGACCTCGCGGGATAAATGCTAAAGAAGGCTCTCTGATAAAATATGCGGCAAACTAAAACGGCATGCTCAGACTCGATCCAAACCGATAACCTGAAACTAGCCGCCAAAAAGGCCTTACAGCCTCTGGAACCGCGGCGAGAGAGTACCAACAACGGCAATTCGAAGGCAACAGCGAATTGCCGCCGTGAGGCGTTGTTTAGGAAAGTATGCTAGCTAAGAAAACCAGCGCGAGATCGTCACCAGGCAAGTAGCTATTTCCAGAGAGAGCTGACAAAGCTACTAACGTTCGGAAAGAGTTTGACTACTCTCCCCAATAACAGCATCATTGCGACGTCTGCCAGGTTCCACCCGGCCGCGATCACTATAGAAGATGCTATCTTTTCGCGGAGAAATTTGCGAATCGGTCATGTATTGAACATGACCGTCTTCAAATAGAACGTTGAGTCCATTACCCCCATGATTGGTACTACGGCGGCCTGCTAGCGTAAGGCTGGGACTGTCTGCCATGATGGGATAGAAAGCCCGCCAAAGATTCCGTGGCGGAAAATAGCGGCCGTTGGACCAGTAACCAAGGTTATATCCGTAGGACCCTCCCATTTGCCGTTGGATATTGCTTAATTCACGACCAGCAGCTTCAGCCACAAGCTTGGTCTCTGGCGGTTTCCAGCCAGTCCATTTGTCTTCATCTCCAACAGTCGGACACAAAAACAGACGAGGGCGCTTTACGAACTGGTTGTTGTAGAGAACAGGAGCATAGGCACCAGCCACTGATAATTTCGCCTCTCCAGTTGCCTGGGGAAATAGTCCATCATGAGTTGAACTATAATCATGCAAGGCCATCCCAATCTGTTGTAAGTTCTGCTGGCAGCCACGTAATTGAGCCGCATAACGGCTATTCATGACCATGGGAAAGAAGAGCAAGGAGGCCGTCACCAGGATAGCGCCGGCAACGACAACATCAAGGATCGTCCATTTGGATCCAGCCTGGGCCGAACCGGCCAGTTGCACGTTGGGATCACGGCTGCCCGCTGTCCAGCTACTGCGTCGCGGCGACGTCGAGCCGCTACCAGCCTGCTGTTCAATAGACTGGGCAACAAAATCAAGCGTCCGGTTCTTAAGATCGGCGGGCGGCTCGTAATGTCGACAGGCTTCCAGTGGCTGTAAAGATGTCTGCAGTAACTCCAATTGCTGCTGCAGGAGCTTATCTTCCTGAAGCGCTTTGCGCACTTGTTCAGACTCTCGACTGTCCAAGCCACCTACCAGATAATCCAACAACTTGTCGCGCATAAACTCTCAAACCTGCTATTAAGGCACGTGGGTCCGATGCCAGACTTCGTTAAGTTTCAAAATAGCCGCATGCAAGCGACTCTTCACCGTTCCCACTGGCACGGATAACACCTCGGCCGCTTCTCGATATTTCATTCCCTGGTAGTAGACTAAGTTGACAACACTTCGCATCGGATCAGTTAACTTATCGAGTGCCTCCTCAACCCATTGAGCTCGCTCCATCTGGGTTACATTGTCAAACGGATTCGGATCCTGGCTAATCAATAAGTCCATAAGCTTTGCTGAATCATCTCCATCCTGCATGCGATGACCCGCATCAAGGCTGACACTGCGATGTCGCTTATTACGCCGCTGAGCGTCTATCGCCTGGTGGGTGGCAATCGTATACACCCAGGGGCGAAAACGACGGCCTTCTTCGAATTGATCTCCCTTCCGATGCACCTGCAAGAACGTCATCTGGAAAACATCTTCAGCCATTTCAGCATTACCCAAATAGCGCCGCAAATAGCTGTACAACTCCCGTTCATAACGTTGAACGAGCAGCGTAAACAAATCCCGATCTCCCGTCTCCCGATAGGAGACCAAGAGCTCTTCGTCGCTCATCTGCGCCGCTGAAACAGGGCGTTTTCCAGGTGTTCTATGCATGACACATTTCATTGTATACGAACTCCCTTCCAGAAAGTTCAAAAGAGCTGTCCCTCAAACTGGTCAACCGTGTAAACCGACCAAAAAACCCTTAAAACAGAATGATTGACAGCTCTCTTTGGCCCACTTACACTCACAGCTTCTTTGATCAGCAAAATCCGTGCCTACGGACCTCTCTGTGAGTAAAACGCGCTATCAATGGGCTGCTCCAGGCGACGTTAACGCCTTCTTTGGCTTGATGTTAGATAACGTTGCCAATCTTCTACTAACGGTCAGCTTGCTAGCAGTTGTTTTTGCATTTCCTGCAAAATTTGCACTCGAACATATGGTTCCGGGGACTGCCATCGGTGTGCTCGTGGGAGACCTACTTTTCTTCTGGATGGCTTTTCGACTGGCAAAACGGAGCAATTCGAGCACGGTGACAGCGATGCCACTGGGTCTTGATACGCCCAGTACTTTCGGCATGGTCTTTTTTGTCCTGGGGCCAGCCTTTGTGCACGCCAAGGAAACAATGTCCGTTGAGCAGGCGGCAATCTACACCTGGCATATTGGGATTTGCTCGATCTTCATCAGTGGTTTGTTCAAGTGTGTTTGTGCGCTTGGCTCCAACTGGATTCGCCGCGTGGTTCCCCGCGCCGGGCTACTCGGTTCGCTAACCGCCATCGCGCTGGTCATTATTGCTTTCATGCCCTTGATGGAAATCGTTGCCTATCCGGTAGCTGGCATGGCTGCCATGGCCATCATCCTGACAACCCTGATCGCCCATGTGCGTTTCCCGTTACGTATCCCTGGGGCCCTGGCGGCCCTGTTGGTCGGGGGCGGTATTTACTACCTGATGGCTGGGATGGGATGGGTACAGCTGCCCAAGCATGATATCGATCCCCGCGAGGCATTGTTGCCCGTGCAATGGTTTCACGTGTTTCAATTCCAGTGGATCAGTGCGCTGGAAGACTCCCTGCACTACTTGCCGGTCGTACTACCGTTTGCACTGGGAACGGTAGTCGGTGGCATCGACTGCACGGAAAGTGCAGCGGCAGCGGGTGATGAATACAACACTGGTAAGGTGATTGGCGTGGAAGCGATTGCTACGCTGGTGGCTGCTCTTTGTGGTGGCGTGATTCAAACCACACCTTACATTGGACACCCGGCTTACAAGGCGATGGGAGGTCGAGCAGCCTACTCGCTGGCAACGGCGTTGTTCATCGGCAGCGCTGGACTGCTGGGCTATTTTGGTTTCCTGTATGTCATTATTCCCAAGGCAGCTATTTTCCCGATCCTGATTTTCATCGGCCTGGAAATCACGGCACAAAGTTTCCTGGCCACGCCGCGCAAGCATTATGCGGCGATTGCCATTGCCTGTCTGCCGGCGATGGCTTATTTGGTGCAGGTGTTTACTGGCCAGATTATCGGAGTATATGTTGAGGAGACGGCCTTAGGTGCAAAGCTGCAAGATACGCTGTTAAACCTGCGGGTCCTTTCCAATGGTTTCATCATTACCAGCCTGATCTGGGCATCCGCACTGGCCGCCATGATCGATCGACAGTTGATGCAAGCTGCTATTTATTACTTGATTGCCGCCGGGTGTACTTTTTTTGGGATCATTCATTCGCCACTGTCCAGCAATGCGACCTTCCTGATCCAAAATCTAGATCTCTCAGACCAAAAAATCGTCGGAAACTACGTGGGAGGGTACATGGTCATGGCTGTCATCCTGGTTGCCTGGAGCTTCGTAGAACAGGCGAACCCATCGCCACCACTGCACGTCGAAGAACCAGTCGACAGCGACGAGGATTAGAAAAGGACGTTACCTCGTGTCACTAAAACGCGTACTCGAGCCAGAAGTGATGGACAGCGTAGAAGAAGCGCGCGATTACGATCAGATGGACCATGCAGCCGTGAACGACCTTTTCGTCGCCGATTTACTGGCCAGTGGCGAAATCACCGGTGAGGTCCTGGACCTGGGAACAGGCACTGCCCAGATCCCCGTTGCTCTCTGCCAGCAACATGACGATTGCCAGGTGATGGCGGTCGACCTGGCGGTCCACATGCTCGACTTGGCCCGCTATCAGATAGAGGTGAATGGTCTTGTCGAAAGAATTATGCTCGATCATATTGATGCCAAAGCACTCCCTCATGATTCGGATCGATTTGATGTGGTGATGTCCAACAGCATTGTTCATCACATTCCTGAGCCAGCGGGCGTATTGGCCGAGGCAATCCGGGTCGTGCGAAGTGGGGGTCGACTTTTTTTTCGTGATTTATTGAGGCCTGATTCTGATGAAAGCGTCCAGCAACTAGTCGATACCTACGCGGGCGATGCCAACGATCATCAGCGACAGATGTTTGACGAATCCTTACGTGCCGCTCTAAGCTTAGATGAAATTCAAAGTTTGATTGTAGAACTCGGGTATAATCCCGAGGAAGTTCAGGCAACCAGT
>CAZXJC010000271.1:0-3482 GCA_964640885.1 uncultured Pirellulaceae bacterium
AGAAATGGTCGATTCTTCTTTTGCTGCCCCGAATTACCGGATCGCTCACCAGGCCAGCGAAATTTAGCACGCATCTCTGCTCGCCGGCCGGCTCCTTCTTCAGCGGCCGCGTTCAAAAGCCCCCAGGTCCGGAGCCCGACCACGAAACGTTTCGTCCGGCAATTTGAGTAACACCTTCTCTCCGCGCTTGTAGAGACTGCTACCGGCATCTACGCAAGGACTCCCCTTGGAGAGATGGTAGTCCTTGGCCAGTTGTGGATTTTTTCGGATCGTCGAGCTTTTCTCGAGATTACTCCCCTGCTGGTCGATCCCATTATCCCAGAGCAGGTTGAACGCCAGCAGCGAATTGCCGTCCACTTCCTTGAGGGCGATCTTCTCGGTACCGACGATCACGTTATTGAAAGCTAACAGGGAATCGCCACCGGTGATCCCGTAATGGTTGTCGACCAGGGTGTTATTAAAGAACTCGATGCGTTCGGGGATGTCCGCTGCTTCATAGTTCTCCCCGGTATTCCCGTTTGCCATGCAACCAACTGCGGCCATCTTCGTATTGGCAATCAGGTTTCGCTCGATCCGAATGATACGATCTGATTTGTCCGGGTAATCAATAATCTGGATACCATCTTCACCACTGCCGATAATCTGGTTGCGACGTATGACAATATTGAGCAGCTTGCCACTATACTTGTGCAAGCGAATTTCAATGCCATCATCCCCACAGTTGCGGATCACGTTATCCTCGATGATCGCTTCGGTCGCTCCATCCAGATCAACCGCATCATCGCGATTGTTCTCGAAGAAATTATTGCGACACAGTCCGCCGCCACGTTCGTAATCAATGGCATCCCCGTTATTGATAAACCGGTTATGCAAGATCTGGACCTTCGCCGTACAGCTAATACCATCGTCACCGTTAGCGATTGTGAAACCAATGATCCGAGTCTTGGGGCCAACATCTTCAGCGATGCTGATCGGCGTATTACCCCGACTTCCCTTTTCCTTACCGCTGGCCTTCCCATCCAGCACGGTTCGCTCCACATCCTTCTTGTCAGCAGTTACCAGGAACCGTGAAGCAAGCGTAATCTGTTTTCCTTTCAACTGCAGCGACTCGCGGTAGATACCCGGAGCGACCAGCACCGTATCTCCATCGACAGCAGCGTCGATCGCCTGCTGAATTCGGGCATGGTCAGCCGGAACCTGAATGGTGCGCGGAGAACGTTTATCGGCGGCCCTGATGGTGGTCACTACTGGCAGAGAAGTCCATCCGACGGCAACAATTCCGGCCACGAATAACAGCGTAAGCAATACAATTCTCATGGCATCCCCTACAAATAGACCCGGAACAATTACCTGGCAGTGGCTAGTAATTCCTTTTGGCCACCAACTTTACCAGTTAAATCGCGTCTTCAGGCGATTGCCAGAAGTAGTAGGTCGTCAACTTGCAATGGGTCACAGCGCCGCGATCGTATTTAGCCAGTTTAGCATATGCACCGTAGGTGATCTTAAGCTGAAACGTCCGGATTCCACTGCTGTAAATGAAGTAATCGACACCTACTTCCGACAGGTCTTTATCCGGTTCAACACCATAGGTCTCTTTCATCCAGGCCTTGAACCGCGACGGTCGCGTGACCGCCTCCAACAGCTTGTTACGCTCGCCTTCACTCAAGCTATCCAGGCTTGAGGCCCGCTTGGCCGTCCCAGTCGAATTCGAAGCAAACTTTTTATTGCCGTGAGCGATCGCTGCATCATAAACAACACTATTGACTTCATTGACCTTCGACAAAATACGACGATCATTGAAGACTGCCCCAATAGCGACCAGCAGCAACAGGTAGATAATAATCCGATCAATCGTAAAAAACCCCTTGGAGGCTTTTGCAGATTGCTGTGGCTGACCGGGCGTGGTGGTTTGAATATCATTCATATCATTAAATCCATCTATCGTAAAAAGGCAAGGAATTTATCCAGTGAGACCGTATTGTAAATGCTTCCCAGGCTACCGCAATCCAACTTACCTCTAAAGTGCTGTTAAGAATTCAGGCATTATAACTAGAAGATTTATCGTCCACTTCGAATGCAGGTGTTTTAAGACCTAGCTTCTCTCGCATCACGGCACCCTGTTCCTTGAACCAGTCAAATAAAATCACGACGTCGGTACCCATGCAAAAATGCTTAACACCCATATCAAGATATTTCTGGGCCTGGTCAGGACTATTGATTTCAGCCCGCGGTGCAATGCCACACTTCAACGCCGTTTCGATGACGTACTGCTCCGCTTCCTGCACTCTTGGATGGCTCCATTGACCGGGCAGGTCAATACTGTTGCTGTAATCCGCCGGACCGAATTGCACCATGTCCACTCCTGGTACGGCCAACAATGCTTCCAAGTTTTCAACAGCCGACTCTTTTTCAATCATCAGGGCAACCACGGCCTTATCAAGCGCCTCTACAAATTCAGGAGATCCACCCTCCATAACAAAACGAACATCTCGTCGCATGCCAACTCCATGAATACCACCAGCCGATGGTGTCTCGGCTCGCACCGCTTTAACACACTCCTCGACATCTTCGACCGTTCGCGGATCGGCGAAAAGCACATTCTGAATACCCGCCCCAATCGCCCGAATGGCCAGGTACGTGCGAGGCTCCTGTTCAATTTTCATCATGCAGGACATGTGGGGAAACAAGTCAACGGCCCGTCCGATGTTTTCCAGTGCATAAAGATCGTAGGGTGCATACTCGGCAACGAACTCGATGTAATCAAACATTCCGGAATAGCCGGCCAGTTCATGAACCGTCGGCCAGGAACTGTGGATGTGGACTCCCAGGCTAGGCTGATCAGCATCGAGAAGTTCGCGAAGTGGATTGGGACGCATGTTGCTTGGTTCCTTGCAGTATTGCCCGGGATCATCAAAAACCAGGTCGGTTTCCGGTTTCCTCCGGTGGCAGGTTGACGTGATCCATTAATCTCTCAGGACCTTGATCCGGATGTTGCGATACTCGTGCGCTCCGTTCTCCCCCTGGAAACCAATGTAACCCTTCTTGAGTCGATCCAGGTCATTGTAGCAGCCGAACAACCCGTTGGGCAGGATTCCACCAATTCAACTGGGACCAGGCAGATCACGGCTTCTTATCGACCTGCCAGTTCTGATTCCGACGCGCACCATAATAAGGATAGTAGTCCCAGGGCGCCTCCAGGCCTAGCGCCCGCGGATCCCTGGTTTCTACCAGTCGCTTCTGCAACCGTTCGCTAAGCTGTTTTTGGACAACAGCAAAGCCAGGGGTGCCGGCCAGGTTTTGTAACTGCCCCGGGTCCTTCTTGATGGAATACAATTCTTCGGCCGGGCGCTTGGCAAAAGCCAAGTCATAAAAACCCTGAAAAGGATCCTTTCCCTTGTTATCCAGCAGCAACTGCTTGGTCGGTGAAGAATCGACCTCGCCGAAAGGAATGTAACGGGCACAGAACTCGCGGTCGGGGTTGC
>CAZXJC010000272.1:0-9747 GCA_964640885.1 uncultured Pirellulaceae bacterium
CGCCCGTGGAACCTGTCCAGTTTCATTACATGCGGGTGGCGGCACCACGCGGTCAACTGGCCGAAAAATTCCCTCAACACTGGCGACCTGAGGATGCTCGCTTATTACAAGCTGTCTTCGAGGAGAACCGCCGTTACCAACAAGTTCGCAACGGGCGCCTGCTTCAGCAACTGGCTTTACGCCAGGTCAACGGGCGCTTGGTTTGTGATGAAGAACTGAGTCAACGGACCGGTGGGCTGCAATATGAAGAGATGGGCAGCCTGGCCAAGAAAGCTGACTTTCGCCACGCGCTCTGGCAGATGGGTGAAGCGGTAGCTGACCTCATGGAAAAGGTAGTCCAGAGGCAGCCGTTGTTACAGGAACTGCCAAGCGATAGCGGACCCGGCTGGAAACAGCTATCCAGTCGCTGGCAGAAACAGTAGGCACTTGGTGAGACGGCTAGGTCTTGACCTCGAAGATCGCTTCAATCTCTACCGCGGCGCCGGTTGGTAAGGCGGCGAAGCCGACGGCACTGCGAGCATGAAACCCATCGTCTTCCTTGCCAAATAGTTTATGGAGCAGGTCGGAAGCACCGTTAATCACCAGGTGCTGGTCGGTAAAATCGCCAGCAGAATAGCCGCAGCCCAGTAATTTCACAACAGCCAATCCATCCAGGCTGCCATGACACTGGTGGACCGAGTTGAGGATTTTGACGGCACAATCGCGGGCTGCCTCGTCACCCTGTTCGACGGTTAAACCGGCTCCCAGGATCCCCTTCAAGTCACTCGTATGACCAGAAGTGATTAGCAAGTTGCCTGTTCGTCGGCAGAGGTTCAGGTAACCAGGTTCCTGTTCCTGGAATTGAATGCCTTCATCGAGTGCATTTTGTTCAGCGCCCATCGATTGGTCCTTTCTGACACGGTGCGATCAATTGTTAGTTCAAAGAGTCAATATAACGGTTTTTGCGGCAGAATAAATCGGGGGTTGGGGCAGATGGTGGACGATTAGGTCCCGATCTAGACGGTTTTCTGTAAATAGGCAGCTTCGATTACCTGGTTCGTTCCACAACCTGCCGCTCCTGAGATGAGAGGCTCGCGAGCTTCTGCGATGGCAGCGATAAAATCGTCAATCAGCGGATCGTTGAAGTTATCGTGTGGTGGTAGCAATTCTTCGCGGCGGCCGTCAGCTAATTCAACGATCAGTTTTCCTTCATTAAGAGGAGCTACCGTCAGACGTCCGTTGGTTCCCAGGATGGTGAATTCATCCGGATCAATGATCGCACCAAAATAGCATTGCAGTACCGCGTGAACGCCATTGGTGAAACGCATGGTGAGTGTGGTGCAATTGTCGGCCTGGTAATCAGCAGCGAGCGTACTGGTGAATCCGGCAACTTCGCAAATCGGCCCCAACAGATGTTGAAACAAGTCGATCCGGTGACTGCCAATGTCCATTAGGGCACCTCCCCCACCCTCTTCCTTGAGAACTCTCCAATAACCGTCATCACCGGGTTGAAAGTTGAACGGGGTGGCTGTCACTGCGGTGACCGAGAGAGGCTGACCCACTTCGCCGCTGGCGAGGATTTCTCCAATCCGTGCAATGACCGGGTAAAACCGACGGTAATAGGCCACACCTAGCTTTACCTGGTTTTGCTGACAAACCTCGATCATGGATTCACACTCGCGAACCGACATTGCCATTGGTTTTTCTACCAGGACATGTTTGCCTTGTTGGGCGGCCTGCAGTGTTTGCGGCTCGTGCAGGTAAACCGGAGTCGCAACATAGACAGCATCAATGTTTGTGGCGTCCAGCAATTGCTGGCTGTCCGTATAACTGTCTGGGATCTGAAAGTCATCACAGAACTGCTGCAGCTTCTGCTGGTTGCGACGACAGGCAGCCTGCAATACGCTATCTGGATTTTGCTGGATGGCTGCTGCCACTCGTCGCCGAGCCACATCTCCGCAGCCGAGGATCCCCCAACGAATGGTCATAATGGGGTTCTCTCATTTCCAGGATGCGATCATCGTTAAGTAGTCACTAGCGATGAATGTCCAAAAGTTGGACTTTGAAGATTAGCGTAGCATTAGGACCGATGACTCCCCCGGCACCTTGTGGTCCGTAGGCTAATTCGGCAGGGATGTACAATTCCCACTCACTGCCGACGGCCATCAATTGCAGTGCTTCGGTCCAGCCAGCGATTACACGGTTCACTGGAAACTCGGCTGGCACTCCACGCTGCATTGAGCTGTCAAAAACCGTGCCATCGATCAAACGACCCTCATAATGTACTTGGACTACATCAGTTGGCCCTGGCTTCTCGCCCTCGCCCTCTTCGACCACCTTGTACTGCAATCCGCTGGGCAGTGTTACCACGTCTTCTTGCTGGGCGTTTTCGCTTAAGAATGTACTGCCTTCTTCTTGATTCATCGTTGCGATTTCCTGTGAGTTAGGTTGATTTGGGTAGGAGCAACCCACCATGCTTACGATCGCGCAGAGGGCGACCGCTGACAGGTAGACGGGTCGCCCGCAGCTAACATCGATTCTTGTCAGTTGCATCACTTACTTGACGACTTCCAAAAGCTCGACTTTAAAGATCAAGGTGCTATTGGGGCCAATGTCTGCGCCCGTACCACGTGGTCCGTAGCCCAGTTCGGAAGGAACATACAATTCCCACTGGCTGCCGACTTTCATCAATTGCAGCGCTTCGGTCCAACCCTTGATCACGCCATTGACTGGAAACGTTGCCGGTTCGCCACGCTTGTAAGAGCTGTCGAACACTTTGCCGTTGATCAAGCGACCTTCGTAATGTGTCTTGACCTGGTCGGTTGCCTTGGGACTGGCTCCCTTGCCAGCTTTAATAACCTTGTATTGCAACCCACTCGCGGTCGTTTTTACACCAGCCTTCTTCTTGTTTGCTGCCAGGAAAGCTTTCCCCTCGGTAGCATTCTTTTCGGCGGCAATGGCCAGTTTCGCTTCCCGTTGGGCTGTCATTTCCCGTTGCAGTGCCGTGATCGCATTACGCATTTCGGCGTCACTCAGCAGCAGCTTGCCACCTGCCAACGCATCCATGATTCCCTTAGCAACGAGGTTTGCATTGACTTCAACGCCGGCGCCCTTCAAATTTTTGCCAATATCGACACCGATCGCATAACTGGCCTGTTCGATCGTTGTTTTCAATGCCGGGGTTCCCGGTTTCTTGGCGGCGGGTTTGTCCTGAGCCGAGACCATCGTGGTGACAGCCAGCATGATGACAGACATAAAGAGCGATGTTCGCATGAGAACTCCTAGTGGCGAACTTGCGTTGCAGCAAGTTCTGGTGGTATGAAAATACGTATGGTTTAGGACAGCCTGCAGATGTCGTAGTAAGACAAAACAAGCTGAAAAATGCTTAAGCGTTATTGTAGACCATGGAGTATAGGGTCCACAACGCCCTCGTAGTGGACGTTGAAACGCCTATTTTAACAGTTATTGCGAAGCCTTTAGAAGTGGGCTTAACAGGGAGTTCCAGAGCTTGTAGCCAGCTACGTTCAAGTGCAAACCATCTTTTATGAACAGCTCTGGTTTCGGTTTCCCGTCGGCTCCGATCATGGGAGTGTCGACATCGAGAAACACCTGTAGCGGATCGGTCATGGTGATTTGCTCGATTTTCTTATTGGTCTGACGAATTTGTTCGATCAGTTTCCAGCGAGCAATACTCGGCTTAATGGCCACAAAGATGATCCTGGTTTTAGGTAGCGAGGTACGTATCTTTTTGACAAACGTCTGGTAGTCGGCAACCACCTGTTGGCCGCTCTTACCCCGCGCCAAGTCATTGTCACCGGCATAAAAAACAATGACTCGGGGCTGATGCTTGATGATAATGCGATCTGCAAAAAAGATAGCATCGGAAATCTCGGAGCCGCCGAAACCACGGTTGATGACCGGCATGCCGGGAAAGGATATTTCCACTTTCCAGTAGCGGATGCTGGAACTGCCGACGAACAGGATGCCGTTCTGGGGCGGTGCCTTTTCCTGGTCCGCTTTCTCAAAGGCTGCAATTTGTTTGTCCCAGCGGTGGGGATCATGTTTCTTCGGTTTGTCGGTAGCCTGTCCCCAGGCTTGCAGGGGAAGCAATAACAGGCAGCTGAGTATGGTCATCAAGGCGATGTTCCAGATGGACCGGCGTCTGTCGAGCTGGTTCGGTACTGCTAAAACAGAGCTGCGATTCAAAGAAAACATCTTCTAGCACTCCAGGGGAAACGGTTCAGGAAACGCGGATCACTCTGATTGTTCATGTTTTTGGCCGACGAAGCAATAATAGGGTGCTCGTACAAACGGCAAGTAGGGCACTTTGCCACGGGATTCAACAAAATGAACCGGTTTGAAGTGCCGGTGCAAAAATGGAACATGATCCGGTGATGGAAAGACATTGTCGGAGCCGAACCAGAGCGGCCAGAAATTGCGATTAAACCATCCATGGCGCCGGTGGCCCGAGGCTGGATGTTTTCGTGAAACATAAAAATCAACAACGCCAATCAGTCCGCCCGGACGCAACAGCGAGAGCGCGTGTTCCATGGCTGCAAACCAGTCAGGAATCATCGTCAGCGAATAGGAGAAGGTGATCACGTCGACCGGTCCCGAGGGAGGTTGGAAACGCGTGGCATCAGCCTCCACCGTCTCCACGTTAGACCAGCTATTGGCTGCGATCCGCTGATCTGCGATTTTTAGCAGTGAAGGAGAAAGGTCTACCAGGTAGACTTTTTTTAGTTTGCTGAGCTGATCCCCAAAGTATTCGAGGTTCGATCCGGTTCCGCCGCCGAGATCAATCCAGGTGCCGTCTGCAGGCGTTTCGATGGCCTGCCATAACTCCTGGCGACCATGCAACAGGCGTTCACGAAAATCGTCGTAGTTCTTCGCTTGCCCGGAGTAAAAACTCTCCAGGCGCTCGGCGTGGTCTTTGCCCCGAACTGGCTTAAGCGCCATGTGGTAGAGAATCTTCAAGTCTGCAAACAACTTCACGTTAAGACACTCCCGGGCCTTTTGGCGGCCGATCTTCAAGCCGCCAGATCTGCGATAAAGAAGCCGCCATAGGTATGGACACGGTCCTTGGCATGCAGCTCTTCAGCCAGTTGCTGATGGTATTTGAGCAACTCGGGCAGTTTGAGGAATTGGTTGTTTTTCTGTACGTGGACTTGATTCAGGAAATCCGTATTGAGTCCACCACTGCGCCAGATCACACGACTGTTCGGTGCGGCGCGGTCCACGATAGCCTGCCATTCCGCTTCCAATAAAGGGAAAAAACGGTCTGACAGCCAGTCCATGTGGTCCAGCAGGACAAACCGAGAGATCGTGCCCGGGTGGTTTTCCAGGAACCCCTGAACACTATTGGTATGGACGCTAATGTTGTTAACAAGTCCGTCTTTGAGCTTCTGGAAATTGGCTTCCTTCAAGTATTCCGGACAGCATTCGGGAGTATAGGATCCCGTCATGTAAACTCGCCAAAAGTAGTTATCTGTTACCGGGATTTCGCAGAAGACAGAGTCCATGCAATCTTGGGCGAAGTGAGCAATGCCACCCTTATATTGGCGATCGACCTGTTCACGCTGGGCCTTCGGCACGCCTACCATGGAAAGGGTAGTATCCCGTTTCATGGCAAAGCGAAACAGGCGACCCCAGACGCGATCGCGCACGTGACGCTGATAAATATCTCGCTGCTCTTCCAGGGATTCACATTCGAGGATGTTGTTGATGTGTGGGCGAATCTTGAGGATGCGATCGGTGTAAACCCGTAACATGCGGGCGAAGGTACCAGAGGTTCCACGATAGTAGAACGATTTCCTGGGATGGTCGAAGAACTTAATCCAACGGTCCCAGTAGTTCTGTGACCAGCTGCTCAGGTCGCCCCGTAATTGATTCTTGTAGGTCGTTCGGACATCCTCTAAATGCCCCTGGCCGAACATTTGGAAGAATGTTTCAAAAGGCAGGTTGCGAATCCCGGCCAGTTTGAGTTCTAGCAGAGCATTCTGCCGAGGATTCATGTCAACTGCGTGGACATGCCGTGGGCCAGCCAGAGAGTAATCGAGCGCATTGCAACCCGCAGAAGTAATAACCAGGACGTCATCCTCGGGCCCCAGCTCCAGGGCAACTCGATCCAACCGAGGATCTTCCCAACAGGTGTTATAGACAAGATGGTTGCGGTGAACGAAATTAAAAACGCGCCCGCTGATCCAGTTCATGAAGGGCATAGCAGTAGATTTTCCCCAACGGACGATGCTGCTAGAAGCACGTTGATGATGCCAGCAGCCCAGGAAACAGGACTCTCCCGAACCGATCCGTGAAGGGAGCTAAACGAACCTTTATTTTAACGGTGTACCAGTTGTTCACAAGGCAGCCGGAATGAGCCGGCAGCGATTCTTGCCCTATCAGTCTCCCTCGCTAGACTCCTTCAAGGAGCTTTGGTCCAATAGATAGAGATCAATTGTGAGACGCGGAGCGATTGCAGGTCATGATTATAAGGACTGCCAATAGTATGAAAAAGTTGCCAAGTATGACGAGTCGAACCGGCCAGTGGATGTGCTTGCTGATCGTGTTAAGTTTTGCACAAGGTCAGGCTGCTGAGAATTTGGATCAGTTGCCGGGCCTGGTAAGGGCTGAGTTTGTATTTGAGAAAGCTTCGTTTCCACAGTGCCATGCCTCGACGCTTGCCGAGACGGACAAAGGGCTGGTGATTGCCTGGTTTGGCGGTACCCGGGAAAAGAATCCTGATGTGGGTGTTTGGGTTTCTCGACAAACAACTGGCGGTGCCTGGTCGCCACCTCGGGAAGTTGCCACCGGAGTCCAGAATAAAGACTTGCGTTATCCGTGTTGGAATCCCGTGTTGTACCAGGTGCCCGGTGGGAAGCTGTTGCTGTTCTACAAGGTTGGCCCCAGCCCCAGCAGCTGGTGGGGAATGCTGATCGCGTCAGAGGACCATGGTAAAACCTGGAGTAAACCACATCGACTACCAGATAAAATTGCTGGACCGATTAAAAATAAGCCGGTCTTGTTGAAGGATGGACGTTTACTTTGTGGTTCCAGTACTGAAGACCAGGGATGGCGGGTTCACATGGAATGGACAGCGGACCAGGGACAAAGTTGGGAACGGACTACGACGCTCAATGATGGAAAAACGCAGCACGCCATTCAGCCAACTATTTTGCAACATCGCGATGGGCGTCTGCAGATTCTCTGTCGCAGTCGTGGCACCGGGTTGATACAGCAGGCAACGTCTCGGGACCAGGGAAAGACATGGAGCCCCCTGCAGTCCACTACGTTGCCCAATCCGAATTCTGGTATTGATGCCGTGTCTCTTGCAGATGGACGTCATCTACTGGTCTACAATCATACACCTCGCGGACGAAGCCCCTTGAACGTGGCCATCTCGACCGACGGTCAGCAATGGAAGTCAGCGGTGGTGCTGGAAAAAGACCCTGGGGAATATTCCTATCCGGCGGTAATTCAATCAGGCGACGGACTGGTACACATTACCTATACCTGGAAACGACAGCGGGTTCGGCACGTTGTACTTGATCCCAAGAAACTGTTGTTAACGAAGCTTCCCAAGGGTTCGTAATGTTGTCGGCTCACGGCTGGCCGGCCGTCGCTTTGGACTTGATCGCGAGGAACAAAACATTGGCTGCTAATCCAAGTCAAGAAGACTGGAAAACTGCCTGGGACTTGCGCAGTGATACGATCTATCTGAACCACGGTTCCTTTGGACCCTCTCCCCGCAGCGTGATCGAGGCGCGCAGCCAGTGGCAGGCGGAAATGGAGAGCCAGCCGATGGATTTCTTTGTCCGCCGACTTCCCGACGCCCTGCTGGCGACTCGACAGCGATTGGCTGAATTTCTTGGCGCGCAGCCCGAACATTTGATCCTGGTAGAAAATGCTACTCAGGCCATGAACGTGGTAGCAAACAGTTTTCCCTTGCAAGTTAATGACCAGGTGTTGTTGACCGACCATGAATATGGTGCCGTCCGCCGGATATGGGAAACCACTTGTCAGCAGGCGGGTGCGGAAGTCACCACGGCTTGCTTGCCAGCCCGCTTCACAGATCCCCAGGAAGTGGTCGATGCCCTCTTTGCGGCGTGCACCGAGCGCACGCGATTGATCGTGATTAGCCACATTACTTCACCGACCGCAGTTACCTTGCCGATTGATGAGATCTGCCAGCGGGCTCAGCAGGAAGGTGTGCAGGTTTGTGTGGATGGTCCGCATGCCGTGGCGCAGTTGCCACTAGACTTGGAGCAGTTGTCCTGCGATTACTATTGTGCAAGTTGCCACAAGTGGTTGTGTGCCCCTTTTGGAACAGGTTTTCTTTATGCGGCTGCGGAGCATCAGCCACGGCTAGGACCACTGACGTTGAGTTGGGGACAATTACCGCCCGACGAGGTTAGTCACTGGTCGGACGAGTTTCTTTGGAGCGGTACCCGCGATCCATCTGCTTACCTGGCAATTCCTGCCGCCATTGACTTCATGGAATCAGTGGGACTGGAGAAGTTTCGACAGCAAACACATGACCTGGCAGAATATGCACGACAGCAACTGGTTGATTTGACTGGCCAGCAATCGTTAGTTGCCGACGATCTTCGCTGGTATGGCTGCATGGCGCAGCATCCCTTGCCAGACGGCGATGCTCGTCAGCTCCAAAATAGTTTGTGGGAGCAATATTCGATTGAAGTACCGATTGTCGAGTGGAATGACCGCCGCTTCGTTCGTGTTTCTTGCCACCTCTATAATGATCGACAGCAAGTAGATCAGCTGATTTTGGCCTTACAGGAACTGTTGTCCTAAAGCGTCCGAATCCGATCAGCCGATGGCCGGAGGATTGTGGTAAGATGAGTGTTGGAAAAGATAAAGGAAAAAATCCGCATGTGGCCTGAAAACGAAAACACGCAAGAACTCCTGATGGGTGTCAAGGCGGGCGATGATGATGCGGTTAACGGCTTGTTAGACCGTCATCGGGAAGCAGTACGACGACTTGTCCAAATGAGGTTGGACCGGAAGATTCGCCAGCGCGTTGACGTCAGTGACGTAGTTCAAGATGTGCTGATCTCGGCTAATCGTCGCTTGAAAGCTTACCTTGAGTCACCTGCTATGCCGTTTCATCTTTGGATTCGGCAGATTGCCAAAGATCGTATCATTGATGCGCATCGACGACACCGGGTATCAGCCAAGCGCAGTGTGGATCGTGAACGGCCTATTGTTATTCCGGCAGGGATGCAGCGTTCCACGATGGAATTGGCTGCTCACCTTTGCGATGGCGAGTTGACGCCAGCTGCCGTGGTGACCCAACGTGAAATGGTCCGCCGTGTAACAGAAGTGCTTTCCGAATTGAGCGAACAGGAAAGCGAGATCATCATGATGCGTCATTTCGAGCATCTCTCTAACCAGGAAGTAGCCCAGGCACTGGAAATTACTGAACCGGCGGCCGGCATGCGTTACTTAAGGGCCTTGCGAAAGCTGCGAGCCCTGCTATTGGATTCGCCAGAAAAATAATCGGTAGAGCCGTGCAGGATCAGCCAGATCAATCGACCCACGATGCACCACTTTCAGAATCAACAGAACTGGAAGTCCAACTGGCTGCGCTGCTCAATGAAATGACTGACGCAACGCGGCAAGGCCAGGAAGTTGATGTCGAAGCATATTGCCAGCAACACCCGGATTTAGCGGATGAGTTACGGGAACTATGGGGTATGCTGCTCCTCGCTGACGTGGCCGGGAACGACCATGAAGCGGCCACGCTTTCCGGCG
>CAZXJC010000273.1:0-3614 GCA_964640885.1 uncultured Pirellulaceae bacterium
CTCGCCATAAAATTTACGCCCATCACTATCAAATATCTTGCTAGACCCTGAGTCATACTCCGCAAGACCAATTGCAAAATCACTACCAGCGTTAGCAACACTAGAATCTACCGTAGTTCCAATACTTTGAGTGGTGGTAAACTTAAAAATTGTCCCTTCTCTAGTATTAGAAGTAGTTGTCGTTCCAGCAAAAGCATGATCTGCATCTATAACGCAATGAGAAAATCCGTTGAAAGCTTTAGTAGAATTAACTGATGTATTATCTGTTTGAACCGCTCCATGCTTAGTAACTGAATCGGAATCTTTATCATAAGTAACTAAATTTACATTTCTAGTAGAATTACCATTTAGATACCAAACTAAGCACCTAGTGGATGATACTTTATCCACCTCTAACCCTAGGTAAGCTGCATTACCTCCTGTTACATCAGAACCCAAATCTACCTCGGAACCCTGACTAGAAAGAGCGCCAGTACCTGAATTAAACTGTAAATGGACATATTTTAATTTATTTGAATCACTGTTATCTATGTAAAAAATCCCAACCGAGTTCTCCCCCCACTGAACAAAATCCCAACATCCGTTATAATAGTGCTGAAGCTGACTACCATATGGAGTTACAATATCACTAAATTCTGCTGACGAAGTCGGAGTTCCAAACGCTACATGATCAGGCTCAGCAGTAGCCCCACTACCAATATGAAAAGCACTACCTGTACTTATTCTCTTAATAGCTTGATCACTAATATTGCCTCCAATTAATCTCATCTAAACTATCCCACTACAGAATAAGCAATATGTACGGACAGATCATCTGCCGCGCTTGCTTGGAACACCAAGGATTGATCTTCCAAAAGCACCCAGTTCATGTCTGTATCTACAACTATTAAAGCATTTGCTCCAGCAACCGATATTGACTTAAAACCGCCCAAGCTAGACCCAGCGACAGTATCCGCTCCAATTGCCACCCCGTTTGCCGCTGCCTGTGAAGACATACCCGTACCATCTTGATCGTATACTTCAAGACTAAAAGTAGCCGCGTTAGTTCCATCAATATTACAAACAGTAACACTGTGTATTCTTATAAGTTTACCTGAACTTGCTGCATTCATAAGCAGGTTTTCAGTTGTAGTAGTAGAAATCTTTTGATGTGAGCCAAAAGACAGTACAGATACAGAACCTGTAATTGCTGGGTTAGCCATGCCAATTTTCCTTTAGAAAACGCCAAGCGCAATCATCGCGCCCAGGTTGTGTGGCACAGTTGTAAATGTAGTGCCGTCCGTAAATTCAACACCCCCGAGTACAACGGTTGAGGCCGAGCCGCTGACTACTTCCGAAGATACGGATGCGTCTGCAATCATTGTAAACTTGCTCGCGCTATCGTCGTAGCCAATGAATGCTTTCTTCGTAGCGGCTCCCGTATGATACTGTAGTATAAGACCCCTGTCTTTGTTGTCGTCTGAAGCGGGAGCGCCGCCGTCATCAGATCCACCCAGGTCAATAAGCGGATCTTTTATCGTGGTTACTGTGCTGTTTACCGTTGTTGTCGTGCCAGATACAGTCAGGTTTCCAGCAACAGTTAAATTGCCCCCCGCCGCTAACGTACTGGAAGCAACCGTACTGTTTGGTGTTAAGGTAAGGTGCGTAACGTAGGAACCAGATATCTTGGAGGCCCAGGTGAGCGTTCCGCCGTCAGCCAGGGTCCAGAGCCAATTATCCGCGTTATCGTCCGCCTCGTCCGCGTAGTAATGAATCTTCAGCCCAGCAGCTTCTACATTGCTTCCTATTTGTAAAGCATCGTTGGTGGTTTCGTCGTAGCCGATTTTTACATCGCTGCTGCCGCCAAATATAACGTACTTGTCGTCAGCTACAGTAATATCGCCAGACGTGGTTAGACCGACCACTCCAGACACATTGTTTGAATCGTCTATGGTCACACTGCTGTTCTGGAGTGTCGCACCGCCAGTACCAGAATAACGAGCCACCGCGTTGTCTGTGGTAGACGCAACCTTCGCTATGAACCCCGAACTACTTAGAGCCGCCGCCTGCCAAGCAGATCCCGAATAGACAAAGAGCGCGTCAGATGACGTATTAAAATACAGATCACCAGCGGCAAGCGAAGATCCATCTGAACGAGTTGACGGATTTGAACTAGCCGCGCCTATATACACATCCGAAAAGTTGGTAACCGCCGCAACGTTGGTCGCCGTGGTTGATACCGCACTGCTTATGCCCGCAACGGTGGTAATATTGGCTGAAATCCCCGCGAGGGTAGCAATGTTGTTTGTGCCGCTAATCTGACCCGCAACGGTTTGTAGGTTGGCACTATCACCAGCCACGGTAACAACGTCTGGCATGTTGCTGGAGACGCTGCTGACAGCCGCATTGATCGAAGACACCGTCTCTACATGACCAGCAGTAACCGCCGTAGCTACAGTCGTAACGTCAGACGAGACACCCGCTACCGAAGTTACGATAGCCGCAATAACCGCAACCGTGCTTATGTTGTTAGTCGGAGTAATCTGCCCCGCTACAGTAGCAACATTCGTAGAGTGCGTCGTACCCAGCAGCGTAACAATGGCATTGCTGCCGTCACAGTAAACGTACTCTTTTGAACTCTGCGGAATTTCTACGGCGGTGCCGCTGGAAGTCTTAACACTAAGCGTAAAACTTCCCGAAGTGTTGTTGTATATGAAATAAGTTTTTTGCGCATTCGGAATGATAACGTTGATGTTACCAGTTAGTACTCCAGTAAGTTCTAAAACAGCGTGTCTGGATTCATCGGAAGTAAAGTTTGTGCTGGTTAATGTTACGTCAGCACTGCCAGCAACAGACTTACTTAGGACACCAGAAACGGCTTCTTCAACCAACGTAAAGTTCGTATCGGTATAAGTACCCCACAGGTTATCGTTGCCGCCAGTTTCCTGATCACGCAGTCTTAATGAAGCTGTTGCAGAATCCGCCATTTTTAATTACACCGCTGGTACAACATCGTTAGTGACCTGCTGCCTCGCGTAACGTTTATTCAAACCTTGCAAGGCGCGCTCATAGTACTGCGCGTACATGGTAGCGGCTTCGGGATATTTTACATAAACCGAACCCTCTACAAGGCAAGCGTATAGTAACAGATTGTATGCATTGTCTGTGAAGAAATTGGTCGTGTTGCTAGAAGACAGCCTAGTAAGCTGCGCAATATAACCAATCTCAAAAGCATAATTAGAATTGGGCGTCGGCCCTAAAAGAAAGTTGCTGGCGTCGTAGTCCGCAAAATATTTAGGAAGCGCGCTTGCGGAAGTGCTGGGATAGAATTCACGAACAAAGCTTAGTTCACGACGCTCTAGCTGAACGTATGTAGAGCTGTTGGTTATTTGAAAGTAACGTATCCCACGCTCAGTAGTAGGCTTTGCTATAGTCGCAGTGCCGCTTGTAAGAGTACACGTAGACTTCGCGAAGAACGCTTCTTCAGAAACTTAATCAATCAAACGGTATTCTGCTTTGTTTAAGATCGTGTCGAGTTGACCAGACAGTTCGGTAGTGGCGTTATCCAGCCAGTCAACAATGTCAGTTTTTAATATGGCATAGGTAGTCATTACAACGACTCCGAGCCAGACCCG
>CAZXJC010000274.1:0-5180 GCA_964640885.1 uncultured Pirellulaceae bacterium
CGACGAGTTTGCGCAAGCGGTTGTTGCGGTTGATAATACGTCGATAGAGATCGTTCAGATCACTGGTCGCAAAGTTGCCTGAATCGAGTAACACGAGTGGTCGCAGATCTGGCGGGATTACGGGAATCACATCCAGTACCATCCACTCGGGTTTGTTGTCACTATCCCGGATGGCTTCGACGATCTTGAGGCGGTTGGTGTAGTCTTTTCTCTTTTGCTTGGAACCGGTTTCTTCCAGGGCAATGCGTAGTTCCTGGGAAAGCTGGACCAGGTCGAGGCCGACAAGCAGTTTTCGAATAGCATCGGCGCCCATGCCGACTTCAAAACTGCCAGCGCCCCATTGTTCGCGGGCTGCTCGATACTCTTCTTCGGTCAGCAGCTGTTGGGGTTCGAGATCGGTGTCTCCCTTGTCGACGACCACGTAATCCTGGAAGTAGACAACTTTTTCCAGGCTAGTGGTTTTCATATTCAAGAGATTTCCGAGCCGACTGGGCATGGCCTTAAAGAACCAAATGTGCACAACTGGAGCTGCCAGTTCGATATGGCCCATCCGCTTGCGGCGCACTCGTGAGTGGGTGACTTTAACGCCGCAGCGATCACAGATCATTCCTTTGTATTTCATGCCACGGTATTTACCGCAGCCGCATTCCCAGTCTTTTTCCGGACCGAAGATTCGTTCGCAGAAGAGCCCGTCTTTTTCCGGGCGGTAGGTTCTGTAATTGATCGTCTCGGGTTTTTTTACTTCCCCGAAGGACCAGCTACGGATGTCGTGGGGTCGCGCAAGACTGACTTTGACAGAGGCGTAGTCGTTAATCCTGTCATATGAGCTTTCGCTGCTTATTGTCATCTACCGAAACTCCTTTAAGGGTTTCCCCATGCGGGCGAACTGATGGTTACGGACCAGGTTTCAAGTTGTTAGTCAACTAGATCCTGTGTTTCTCCAATTGCAGGTTTAAGGCGAGTCCGCGGATTTCATTGGTTAACACGTCGAAGCTGGCGGGTGTGCCGGCCTGCAATGTGTTCTCACCTTTAACCATTGATTCATAAATCTTTGTACGGCCTTCCACATCGTCACTTTTGACAGTCAAGAGTTCTTGGAGGATGTAGGCGGCGCCGTAGGCCTCCAGGGCCCAGACTTCCATTTCCCCGAATCGTTGACCACCAAAACGTGCTTTACCACCGAGTGGTTGTTGTGTAATCAGTGAGTAAGGTCCGGTGCTGCGAGCGTGGACCTTATCGTCGACCAGATGGTGTAATTTCAGCATGTAGATATAGCCGACCGTTGTTTCCTGTTTGAGCGCCTCGCCCGTACGTCCATCGAAAAGGGTTGCTTTTCCATGGGTGGGCAAGCCGGCATCTTTCAGGCATTGGTTGATATCTTCTTCGGAGGCCCCATCGAAGACCGGCGTGATTGCCTGGAATCCAAGCTTGGCACCGGCCCAGCCGAGGTGTGTTTCCAGGATTTGGCCGACGTTCATTCGACTGGGAACGCCGAGCGGATTGAGCATAATTTGAATGGGTGTTCCATCTTCCAGGAACGGCATATCTTCCACGGGCAGGATTTTAGCGATGACTCCCTTATTGCCATGGCGTCCGGCCATTTTGTCACCGACTGAGATAACCCGCTTGGTGGCCACGTAGACGATAACTTTTTGCAGGACGCCGCTGCGTAGTTCATCGCCTCGTTTCATACTGTTTAGCTTGCGGTCACGTTCGTCGATGGCATCTTCTAGGGCAGTTTGGTTCTGCCTGTAGATTTGTTCCACCTCGGCGATCTTCCCGCTGCTGCGCATGCCGCGAGTAATGGATTCGACCGTGAAACCGGTGGCAGTTTCGGCAATATACTTGGGATCCTGTTCGTCACTAACGAGGGGGTTGTTGTCGTCGTCCGTTAGCTTGCGTTTGAGAACTTCTTCAAACTGCCTGACCATTTCTCCGAAGGCCTGAACAATTTGCAGGTTACCTTCTTTTTCGATGACCTTAAGTTCTTTCTCGAACTGCTTGCGATCTTCTTCGGAAAGACTCATGCGACGAGAAAACTTTTGCGTGTCGACTACAATTCCTTCGATCCCGGAGGAGACTTCGAGGGAGTCATTTTTTACGTCTTCGCCGGCTCGACCAAAAATGGCGTGCAGCAGTTTTTCTTCTGGTGTCAACTCGGTTTTCGATTTCGGTGAGACTTTACCGACCAGGATGTCTCCTGGTTTTACATAGGTTCCAATCTGAACAATTCCGCTTTCATCCAGATTGCGGAGTGCTTTTTCACTAACGTTTGGAATGTCTCGGGTGAACTCTTCACGGCCAAGCTTGGTTTCGCGAATTTCAACTTCAAATTGTTCAATGTGAATCGACGTGTAGGTATCGTTCTTGACGAGTTCTTCGCTAATAATGATAGCGTCTTCAAAGTTGTAGCCATCAAACGACATGAAACCGACGAGCACGTTACGACCGAGGGCAAGTTCTCCCAAATAGGTAGCAGCTCCGTCAGCCAATACCTGGTCTTTCTCGACCCGGTCACCCAGTTTTACGATTGGTTTCTGGTTTTGGCAGGTTCTTTCGTTGAGCCCGGCAAATTTCTTGAGGTGATACACATCACCACCGACCTGGATCCTGGTAGCATCACAGTAACTGACCTTTCCAGCCCGTTTGGCTCGAATGACCATACTGGAGTTTTCTGCCACGGCGGTTTCCATGCCGGTCGCTACGATCGGTGGTTCTGCCACTAGCAGCGGGACGGCTTGCCGTTGCATGTTAGAACCCATCAGTGCCCGGTTAGCATCATCATGTTCCAGGAATGGAATCAAGCCGGCCGAGACGCCGACCATTTGACTGGGCGCCACATCGATGTATTTCACCTGGTCAGGGGTGACCAGTTCAAAGTCGGAGCGATAGCGGGCAACCAGGTTCGGTCCTTTAATGGTGTTCCCGTTTTCAACTTCGGTATCAGCTGGTGCCACGTGTGAATTGGATTCTTCGTCCGCTCGCAACCAGACGATTTCATCGGTGAGTTTTCCTTTGTTAACTTTACGGTAAGGGGTCACGAGGAAACCGTAATCGTCGACACTGGCATAGATTGCCAGGCTAGAAATCAATCCAATATTGGTCCCTTCTGGCGTCTCGATGGGACAAATTCGTCCATAGTGAGAAATATGCACATCACGGACTTCGAAGCCGGCTCGTTTTCGGTTGAGTCCACCGGGGCCGAGTGCTGAGAGTCGGCGTTCATGGGTCAATTGCGAGAGAGGATTAGTTTGGTCAACAACTTGAGAAAGTTCACCACGACCGAAAAAGTATTCGATTGCAGCAGAAACACTTTTAGGATTGATTAAGCTTCGTGGCGTGATATCAGCGTTGTCAGATTTAAGACTCATACGTTCCTGAACCGTGCGGCGCAATTTCAGGAATCCTTTGCGCAATTCGTCACTAGCCAGTTCATCGATCGTCCGTAGTCGTCGGTTACCGAGGTGATCGATATCGTCAACCTGGTAGCCTTCCTCGGCGGTGGTGAGATTCAGCAGGTAGGAGATGGAGGAGATGAGATCCTCGGGTCGCAGGGTCATTTCCTTTTCGGAAATGGAGAGGGCCAGTTTCCTGCTAATGCGGAAACGTCCGACTCGTCCCAATCGGTAACGATTGGAGTCATAGAATTTTTCTTCGAACAAGGTCCGTGCTTTTTCCAGTTGGGGCGGGTTTCCTGGTCGCAAACGCTGGTAGATACGCAGCAGAGCTTCTTCATGGCTGGAAGTTGGATCGTCCGAGAGACTGTTGAAGATCAGCGACACTTTGGGGGCGTCCATTACTTCAACTTTTTTGAGCCCGGAGTTGCAAATTGTTTCGGCAATCGACTTGGTTATTTTTTTGCCAGCTTCCACGATAATTTCGCCGGCTCTTTTATTAGAGGCGGGATAGACGATATCATCGACGGCAATTTTTTCTTCAATCTTGCCAACGCTGCGTCCATCGACGACCTTTTCGCTACGTGTGTCGTAAAAAGCACGAATAATATCTGCGTCCGTACTGTACTTGGGACTCATGGCCCGCAGCAGCATGACGGCGGAGAATTTACCGCTTTGATCGATACGAATACTTAGCGAGTCTTTCTTAGTAACATTCACTTCGATCCAACTGCCGCGTTCGGGAATAATACGACAACTGGGAAGTTTGCGATCGCTGGTTCCGTCAGCTTCCATGACGAAATCGACTCCTGGACTGCGATGCAACTGACTGACAACGACGCGTTCCGCGCCGTTAATAATGAATTCACCGCCGCCAAGCATGATTGGCAGGTCACCGAGAAAGACGTCTTCTTCGATCGGCTCGTCTTTATGCAATCGTAGACGGACCTTAAACGGGCGGCCGTAGGTCAGTCGCAATTGCCGACATTCATCCGGCGAATAGCGAGGTTTCCCGAGTTCGTAGTGGACATACTCCAAGCTTGCTTGCTTGTCGTAGCTTTCGATCGGAAAGATCTCTTTGAGTACAGCTTCCAGGCCATGTTCCTTGCGTTCATTGAAGTTCGTCTCATATTGCAGGAAGGCTTCATAGCTGGCGGTTTGAATCTTGGTGAGATCCGAAGTGATGTTGGATTGGCGTCCGGTACCAAAACGACGTTTTTCGGTTGGTTTGAGTCGTCGATCTACTGTGATAGCCATAGACCTTGTTGCTCCAGGGTAAAAGCTCGTGGTGTTAGGTTGCGGGTTCGAGTCCCGGTTGCTTAAACGAAAAAATTAGCGATTGTGGCCGCCAAAAAGTTGGGTTACTGCGGGCCATTGCCAGTCCAGGTTTGTATCAGGACCGGGGTGGTTGCGCGCAGCAGTAGCGTGATTAGTAACAGGATCTAAACGGAGGAAAGATGCTGAAAAAATCAAACGGTCAGTGGACCTCGTCCAAGTGACTGGAAGATGCGACTCAAGCGATTTTCCGGTCAGCTGGTTTGGTTGGTTTTTTATCCGAGCAATTCGACTGCGAAGTGCTCGGAACGGGCGTTCCAACCGATGGCGGCGGTGACTCTTTTAATAGTCACCGTGTTCATCGGGACGGTCGAATCAAGGAGTTACTTCAATTCCACTGAGGCGCCAGCTTCTTCTAACTGAGCCTTTACCTTGTCAGCTTCTTCTTTGTCGACCTGCTCTTTAATCGTGCCAAGGTCTTCAACCAGTTTCTTAGCATCCATCAGCGAA
>CAZXJC010000275.1:0-8115 GCA_964640885.1 uncultured Pirellulaceae bacterium
CCTCGCGCCGAAGGCGTCTGCACTTGGACCGTTTCAATCAAGACCGGGATCTCCTGGCTGACCACCACCGCTCCCGGTTTAATTTCTTTCGCCTGCATCTTCAGAACCTTGCAACAAGCCTGTTTAGACAAACCCACCAGACTGGGGATCAACAACAACTCCATCGCAGAGACCACCGAGGCACTCCAGGACGTTTAGCAAAGCACCCGGATCTAAGAACCCATCCTCGTCACCGAAGGCATCCATCTGCTCGAAGTGAAAAACTTCAAAACGGGCATCGCAGGCATCAAGCTGGGCTGCTTTCTCCTGCTCTTCCTCGGTCAAGCCGGAGAAATCGAGTTCCTGCTTTAATTCATCGACCTGCTGTGGAATTTCTTCACCGGCCAGGTAGGTTACATCCATCGCCGCAAAATCACTAGGAGAAATCAGCGTCAAGGCCTCCATCTGCCCCGTACCATCATCGCGTATTTCCTCAACATGGTAACTGGTTTCTAAATCACTGAGTGCCTGTTTAATCAGCTCCACAGATGGTCGATTACCTGACTCGAAGAGAACGAAATAGGTCTCACGCCAGCGATAGATAGGGTTCTCGAATAATGACATACGCCACTCAACCTTTCTAACAGCATTGCGATCGACGAAGACTGTTACACCTTAACCGAGCCGTCTGGACTCGCCCAGCCCGGGTTAACAAATCACTCCCAGGAATCCCGATTACCATTTGCCCCATACCAGTTTTCCATCTCTGCCAACAACTGGTCACGCTGCTCACGATTGGCCCACAACGACTCATCCTGGTCCAAGCGAACTTCATAATCTCCCTCGCACTGACAGTCCTCCTGTCCACAAAAGTGAGGGACATCAGAAATCCACATAATGCGGTACATAGGAACATGCTTGTCGTCGACCAGACAAAAAACTGACCCCATCTCGATTCGCCTCCTTCAGTTTTCCTTTTGCCCCAGTTCGATAGATCTTTCCGTAGCAGCTTGTACCGCCGCCATCACAGCCGCTCGAACTTCCCGCTCCTTCAGGACAGCCAGTCCGGCAAGTGTCGTACCACCCGGACTCGTTACCTGATCTGTCAAAGCCAATGGATGTTGCCCACTCTCCAATACCAGGTGAGCTGCCCCCATGACCGTTTGGGCAGCCAGCTTCGCAGCCACTTCCTCAGGTAGCCCCATGGCAACCCCACCCTCGGTCATGGCTTCGATCAACAAATAAGCATAGGCCGGTCCAGAACCAGAAAGCCCGGTGACCGCATCAATGTGACTCTCTTCTAAAGCGAAAGCTAAACCAACCGCAGTCAGCAAATGTTCGACCCGCTCAGAATCTGCCGCCGTCGCACCAGGGCCGGCAGCATAAGCGGAAGCAGCCTTACCAATCAAACAGGGCGTATTCGGCATCACGCGAATAATCCGCGTGGTTCCCAATTGATTCTGCAAATAGTCGAGCGAAATACCTGCAGCGATCGAAACGACCAGCGTATCGGCTGGAATCTGTCCGGCTAACTGAACCACAACCTGTGGAATCACCTGAGGCTTAACCGCCAGCAGACACAACTCAGCCTGACAAGCCTCTTGTTCACTTGCTAGCAAATGACTTCCGGCTACCTGTTCGAGGAAAAGTTCGCTAGCTTCGGGAGAGGGATCAAAGAAACCAATCTTGTCCGCTTCCAGGCGGCCTGCCTGAACAAAGCCACTGGCCAGCGCACGTGCCATCTGGCCTCCCCCTAGAAATCCAATCCCTAGCTGACTCATGGTTCGACTCTCGGGCTCCCAGCAGTCTCCTTAGCCGTCTGACGGCGGTGACTTAGTAAAACGAATGAACTCTACACCTCTTGAATTTAACGAAATTTCCTGGTTTCACCAGTCTAACAGGATACTGGTCGAGACAAACCGAGACAGTTGACGAAATGGACTAGACGCCATTGCCGCCATTTGCGACACTCTCGCCGCTCATCAACTGCTGGCAAGCATTCCAAACTTCCCTTTTCCACTCAAACCAAGTCTTCTATCGGTCAGGTAGTTTTACGGGCCATGGCTAGATTGATCTGGAGTCAAAGGAATCAAAACTGTGAAACGTAATTATTTAAGTGTCTGTTACCTGATCCTCGGCAGCATTCTTCTAAGTACGACCAGCGTATCGGCAGAAGAAACTTTCTTCAACAAGCTTAATCCTTTCAAGAAGAAGGATCCGGCGCCAGTTAAAGCCAGTTTAACTGATAAGTCAAAGACTAGTTTTTCATGGCCGGAATGGAAGCCGATCAAGATGCCCTGGAGTGGTCCGTCATTCACATTCACACCTACCTGGGTTTCCAATAACTTGAAACCACCCAGCTTCAGTACTACCTGGGGTCGCATGAGTCGTGGCAGCAAAGATTTCTATAACAAATCCAAGACCGTTTTGATGCCCTGGTCGAAACCCGCTATCTCGCAACCTCTGCCAACCCGTCCACTGACCGGTTCTCGTGGGGTTTATCGGGCCGTTCCCAAGAATACGCCGGCCAAGAAGAAGTCATTCTTTTCTTCTTTATTCAGCAGCCAGTCTGAGCCCCCGAAGCGTAACCGCACGGTAGGAGAGTTCTTGTCTCAAGAGCGTCCTCAACCCTAAGCCAATAACGGGCTGATGTCCCCTGTCATGCCGCCAACAGTCGCTTAGAATCTAGGCATGACAACTGATCTAATTTTAGGCACTGCGGGCCACATCGATCACGGCAAGACGGCCTTGATTCGCGCTTTGACCGGAACTGAAACGGATCGACTTCCTGAAGAAAAACGCCGTGGCATCACGATCGAGTTGGGTTTTGCGGAGTTGGAACTCGATTCTTTTCGCCTGGGCATTGTCGACGTTCCGGGACACGAGCGTTTCGTCCGCAACATGCTTGCCGGAGCCAGCGGCATGGACCTGGCCATGCTCGTGGTGGCTGCTGACGATTCGATCAAACCACAAACTCGCGAACACCTGGAAATCCTGCGGCTCTTACGGCTAAAAGCAGGTGTCATCGTGATCACCAAGTGTGATCTTGTAGATGAGGATTGGATCCACCTGGTGGAAGAAGAGGTACGAGAACTGTGCCAGGGAACCGTCTTGGCCACGGCCCCCATCGTCCGCACCAGTGCTGAAACAGGGGAGGGGATTGAGGAGCTTCGTGAAGCATTACTTAGTTCCGCCCAGCAAGCGGTGAAGACCCTCGCCTCCGACCTGCAAGATGCTCCGTTTCGGATGGCAATCGACCGGGTCTTTACGATGACTGGGCATGGCACCGTAGTGACAGGTAGTGTCACCAGTGGGCAAACAGAGTTGGGCGCTGAACTAGAAATCCAACCTGAGACAATTCCCGTGCGGGTGCGTGGCTTACAGAATCACGACGAAACGGTGGAGCGGGTAACCCGTGGTCAACGAGCTGCCATCAACTTGGCTGGCATTCACCACAACGATTTAACACGTGGCCGGGAGTTAGCTGCGCCGGGACACCTGGTTTCGCACCGCCTGCTAACGGTCTCGCTACGATTGCTGGAAAGCATTCCACGTGGCATCAAGAAGAGACGCCAAGTGAGAATTCACGTGGGCACGGCGGAAGAACTAGGATCAGTCCAGTTACTCGGAGTCGACGAACTAAAGCCTGGTGAACACGCCTTTGCCCAATTGCAGCTTCAGAATCCCGTTGCCGTGGTCTGGGATCAACCATTTGTCCTGCGAGACCAGTCACCGATGGTGACTATCGGTGGGGGACGGGTACTGGACCCCAGTGCTCGCAAGCTCCGCTCCACGGACCAAGAGTCGTTGCAGTACTTGGCTGATTTACAATCTGACGAAACGGACACGCGTGCCGCCAGCACACTTTACCTGGCCGGCCAGCATGGCTGGGACCCAGTAGATTTACCTCGAACTGCCGGTATCGCCAATCCTGGCGGGATTGCTGAACGGCTTCGGGAAGAGGGGATTCTACGGGAAATCACGTTATCACACTCCCGCGTCATCCGTATCCATACCGAGGTACTTCTGCAACTGTGCCAGCAGATCGAAAGTTCGCTGCTTCAGTTGCATCAAGCCACACCCCTGCAGACGATGCTCGATTTAAATCGACTCAAGAAACGGTTTGGCTACTTTGCAGGTCCTGCTGTTCTCGACGCCGTGCTCCAGGAGATGGAGCAGAAGAAGACTATTCGACTCAACAACCAGCGGATCGGGTTGGTTGGACAGGGTCCCAAGCTCTCTCAAAATGAGCAAAAACTGCTAACGCAGCTGGTAGAACAATTTCGCCAAGCTGGACTTGAAACGCCCAGCACGCAACAGTGCCAAGAGTCAGCAACCCGCAACCAGGATTCCGTCCCGGACCTGCTGGCCCTGGCGGCCGCCAACGGCGAGTTGGTTCAAATCAACGAAGGATACTACTTGCACACTGAAACCGAAGAGCAAATTCGCCAGCAGTTAGATAAACACCTCTCTGCAGACGAGGGCCTAACGCTCAGCGAGATCCGGGAACTGCTAGGAACAACCCGTAAATTCGCTGTTCCCCTGTGTGAATACTTCGATGAAATCGGTTTTACGCGTCGTGACGGCTCACTACGTTACCGGAAGTGAGCACCAACCTCTTGATCCGTGGCGATTAGGGACGGAAAATAGAGAAAGGCTTAAAAGTCGGGAAACTACTTCTCGGCTCCTTAACTTCACTGGGCCAGGCCCCTGCTCACTAGAGGAAACGGACAGCCCATGTCCAACCTGTTACGCAATATCCCGTCGGTTACCGAATTGCTCGAAAAGCCGCCGTTGCAGCAGATCACCAATTCGCTACATCGGAGCGTGGTGGTACATCACGTACGAGGTTTTTTGGACCAGTTGCGGTCCCAGGTGCAAACGGCCAGTGATCGGATCCCGATACCTGCGGCCAACGAATTAGCAGAACGCATAGCAGCCTGGATTTTGGTAGAAGAGGTTTCACCATTACGACCGGTCGTCAATGCCACCGGGATTCTGCTGCACACAGGATTGGGACGGGCACCGCTGGCGATTGAGGCCATCGAAGCAATGGGAGAGATCGCTGCGGGCTATGCCAGCGTCGAACTCGACCTGCCCAGCGGACAGCGATCCCAGCGAATGCAGGCCGTCGTACCGCTACTCAAAGAACTAACCGGTGCCGAATCAGCAGCTGTGGTTATTAACATCGCTGGAGCAACTCTATTAACCTTGTCTGCCGTTGCTGCTGGCAAGGAAGTCATTGTCTCACGAGGTCAACTCGTAGAAATCGGCGGCAGCTACCGTTTACCGGACGTTATGCAGGCCAGCGGAGCTCGGCTTAGAGAGATTGGCACAACCAACAAAACGCGGTTGGCCGACTACGAAAATGCTATCGGCCCAGAGACAGGTGCCTTGCTACAAGTCCACACCAGCAATTACGTCATCGCCGGTTTCAGTGAAGCGACTTCGTTACCCGACCTGGTTAGCTTAGGCCAGCAGCATGAATTACCGGTCATCGACGACATCGGCTCAGGAGCCTTGATCGATTTCCAACAATTTGGCATCCAGGACGAGCCGACAGTCGCCGGCAGCATCCGTGCTGGTGCCGACCTGGTCTTATTTAGTGGCGACAAGTTACTCGGTGGACCTCAATGTGGAATCATTGTCGGGCAGCAACGCTGGATCGATAAAATCACTAAACATCCGTTAATGCGAGCGTTACGAGTCGACAAAGTAACGCTTGCCGGACTCCGGGCCACTCTTCAACTTTACCGCGACCCCGATACGGCCTGCCAACGCATCCCTCTGCTGACCCTGCTAAACACCTCCATTGAGAATCTTCAGCAGCGAGCAGAACAACTAGTTTCCCAATTGAACGCCTGCGACGCTATCAAAGACGTTACCGTCGTGGAAGACGTCACCTACCTGGGAGGCGGTTCCGTGCCAACCCAGGCGATTGCAACTTGCTGCTTATCACTAGCTTCTGCGGGCGGATCCATCGACTCCTTGGCGACCCAGCTACGATCCGGAAAGACTGCCGTCGTGGGTCGCATCCATCAAGACCGTCTATTACTCGACTTACGTAGCGTACTCGCCTCGCAAGACCAGTTATTAGTGGCTGCATTTGCTACTCTCTAAACGCCTTCCCCCCCTTGTCGAAGGCTCGTTTAACTGGCTAGAATCTCCAGCAAGTGAGCCTCCCGCAGACCCTGAAGATTCACGAATTGGATCCCCCCAGAAAACGTCTGCATGACAAAGCATTAATCACTCCACAAAGTAAACCGCCTCCAAGCGCGGAGTTTTTTTCATGCCGTTCGCAGTTTACAGACACTGGTCACTACTGCTAATCGTCTCGTGTTCTCTACTGCCATCAATAGCAGCAGGCCAGGAGTGGCTTGAATCCGTCAATCACCACTGGTGGGGACCGTGTGGAGTTGGCAGTTGGAAAAAAGTGCGGGTCGTCACTGACATTCTTGACGGCAAAGGGAAAGTGACCAGCACCACCAAGTCCGTCACCACCACGACGCTGATGAAAGCGGACCGTCGTGATTACGTACTACGGATGGAAGTGGAAATGCAGTTGGGCGAAAAACGCTTTGTCGCCGAACCTCGCACCGTCACACGTAATTTCTTTTTTGGTGACAATCAAAAGGCACGCTTCGTGCAAACAGGACGGACAGCAAATCTAAAAATCAACGGGCACACGATTCCAGGTACGATTCGCGAAGTCACGTTGAACTCTGAAAAAGGAAAACGGGTCAGTTCCGTTCATTACTCTGCCCAAAATCCACCTTACGTCTTCAAACGTAAAACCAGTGCCTCTAATGGCAAAGGACAGCTGCAGTACACGACGGAAGTGGATGTGAATGAATATGGTATCGCTCACAAGGTCCTCGGTGAATCCAAACGTGTCTGCCATATCAAAACCGTCCACACACAGGACAAACTGGTCACCACCACCAACGAAGTTTATTGCCCCGATGTTCCTGGTGGCGTCATCTCACATACATCAAAAACTACCGATCAAGCTGGAAACATTGTCCGTCGCAGTACTCTGGAATTGATCGATTACGCAATCGGGGATAAATCTGCCAGCAATCGACGTCCCGGACGCCGTAAAAAGCCGCTTCCCTAGGCTCAGACCCCAGTGATCTTCACCCGCCCCGGTCGGCCCTCTTTGTTCACTTCTACCCGGCGGGTCCGTTGTCAAACTGCTCCAACAAGGCCATAATACGCAGTTCCCACCAAGACGGTGGTGCCAGAGATGGCAATTCGCCCTGTTGCGGCTCAGCAACCAGGCCGCTGCAGGCAAAACGTGAAGGGGACAATACAACCGATTGCCCCCTCCGCCAGTGTAAACTAAGCGACCTAAATTACTGTCCTTCTCGAATTACCGTGAATTTACCACCCCAGCGGTTACTGCCCAAAAAAATCCCATGGACACCAAAGTCAAATATCAAGCAATCACCTTCGACGACGTCTTGCTGGAACCTCGCTATAGCGAGGTAGTTCCCGCTAGCGTTGAAGTCGCGACCCAGCTTACCAAACGGATTTCGCTCAATATCCCCTTGTTGAGTTCCCCGATGGATACGGTTACCGAAAGCGCGATGGCAATCGGACTAGCCAAAGCCGGGGGACTGGGGGTTATTCACAAGAATATGCCCGTGGAAAATCAAGCGGACGAAGTTCAAAAGGTAAAACGCAGTGCAAATGGGATTATTGTCGATCCGATTACGCTACGACCGACCGTACCAGTACACAACGCGCGGCGTGTCATGGACCAGCAAAACGTGTCTGGAGTTCCGATTACAGACGAGGATGGCACGCTGGTCGGTATCCTTACCCGTCGAGATCTCCGCTTTCTAGAGGCCGATGAGCTAGCAATTTCAGAAGTGATGACTCAAGAAAATCTGGTAACAGCTACGGGAACTGTGACACTTGAGCAAGCTGAGAAAATTTTAACGGCTAAAAAGGTGGAGAAACTTTTGCTGGTTGACGAATCATACAAACTAACAGGCCTCATCACGATCAAAGACATTGACATGATGAAGCGTTTCCCGACTGCTAGCAAAGACCCGTCCGGTAGATTGCGGGTGGGAGCGGCAATTGGGGTGCTCGATTACGAGCGAGCGGAAAGTTTAATCAACAACGACG
>CAZXJC010000276.1:0-5326 GCA_964640885.1 uncultured Pirellulaceae bacterium
CAGCTCCCCAGGGTGATCCTGATGCACCACTCAAAGCACTCGTGTTTGATGCCTACTTTGATAAGTTCCGAGGCGTGATTCTTCAATGCCGCGTAATGGAAGGCACTCTCAAGCCTCGCGATACGATCCTCTTCATGCACGCTGGCCGTGAGTTCACCGTCGACGAGGTAGGATACAACCAGTTTAAGCTCAATCCCAGGGAATCGCTCAGCGCGGGCGAAGTGGGTTATGTTGTCGCCGGGGTTAAAAGTGTCCAGGACATTGAGATCGGCGATACGATTACTCTGCTTGATCGCCAGGCAAGCGAACCGGTTCCCGGTTACCAGGAAGCGAGGCAAGTCGTCTTTTCGTCCATCTACCCGATGGAGACGAGTGATTACGCTGAACTGACCAAGGCCCTCGACAAGCTGGCCATCAACGACGCTGCATTGACCTTTGAAAAAGACAGCTCCGCAGCACTTGGCTTTGGCTTCCGCTGTGGATTTCTCGGACTCCTCCACTTGGATGTAATTCAAGAGCGTCTGCGACGAGAATTCGACATCGGACTGGTAATTTCCGCCCCCTCGGTTAAGTACAAACTAACTTTGAAAGATGGCTCTACGCTGGAAGTCGACAATCCCTCCTACTGGCCCGATCCGACGTTGATCGAATCGGCAAGTGAGCCCTACATCAAGGCCTCGATCCTGACTCCCGAGACTTACGTCGGTCCTGTTATGCAACTCTGCCGAGAACATCGCTCGGAAGAGCAAACGATGAACTATCTCTCTGCCAATCGGATCGAAGTGACCAGTGTGATGCCACTCGGAGAGGTTCTTTTCGATTTCTATGGCAAGCTGAAGATGATTACGCGAGGATACGGTTCGTTCGACTACGAGCCGATCGAGTACCGTACCACCGACGTGGTGAAAGTCGACATCCTTGTCAACAAGGAGCCCGTCGATACGCTTTCCTGCCTCGTTCATCGTGACAAGGCGAGACCTCGGGCACTGCACTACTGCGAACGACTGGCCAAAGAAATTCCCCGGCACCAGTTCAAGATACCGATCCAGGGAACGATTGGAGGGGATATTATTGCGAGAACGACGATCGCACCATTCCGTAAAGACGTGACCGAGAAGCTGTACGGCGGCGATGTGACTCGCAAGAAAAAACTGCTAGAAAAGCAGAAGAAGGGAAAAGCCAAGATGAAGCAGTTCGGCAGTGTTAACATTCCCCAGAAAGCATTCGTTTCCGTTCTGCGGGCCGATGAGGATTAGGGCTGTCGGCAGTAGCTCAACATCCGCGTCAACACGGCTTGGCTCTCGCTTTTATTTGCATCTCAATTTGAAATCGGACTCAATAGGAGTCGGAAATACTGGTATCTAGGCAAGTCACCCGGAACGAAAAGGATTTCGATGTCAAAAAAAGCCAAGATGAAGTTCGAGATTGATGAAGACAGTGATGTCGTCAAGGTCCAGATTGAGATTCTCAGCCAAGATTCGATGAATCGGGATGCCAGCTTCGTGCTCAGCCACCGAGTGCACGTAAAAGATTCAGACCCGGTACATGACGGTAACGTGTTGTACCAGCATAATTTTCGCACCACCGACCGGACCATCACGTTCACGTTTCCGACCAGCAAGTTCTCAGGCTACTGTTATAACGGCTCGCAAATCGAGATCGAGTACCAGGGGTTGCTAAAGATCGATGACGCCATCTTCTTTGACACCAAGGTAACCGAGGAACTTGCCTATAAGGTGCTCAAGAAACCGTTGCTCCGCAGGGATGCTGAAACACTGATTGATCCCAAGGACCACTTCAAACTGTTGACCAACCTGCGAGCTATCCCAGTTCAACATCAGCTTGCGACGCTGGGACTACTGGTTGTTGGGTTGATCGTGATCGCTATCAATACGGTCATCGGCGTACATGACCAGATGTCTCCTGAATCGCAGACTTTTCTTTACAGTCACCGGGACAGTGACGGAGATTCGAGTTCACCCCTGGGAAAGTCCCTGGCAGGGAACGGTGCAGTAGGGGTTGCCATCTGGTTTGCGATGCGGCGACATTTACGCCAGTACATGAAATTCTATCTTCAGCGATTGCCCATTCGAATTGACCGATCGACCAGCCTGCCGATTAAGCAGCTGATTCATGGCAAGTCCCGCGTCGATCTAAGTAATGTCACGCTGCGGGTGGTCGCCTGCAACCTCGAGAAAGGCCAATACATGCGCGGCAGCGGTTCCGATCGCCGGACGGTCTCCTTTAGTGAACCAGTCCAGGGCGTACTGCTCTACCAGCACAAAGCCCGCACGGTCCCAGCAAAAAAACCAGTGGAAAATTACTTTCCCGGGGAAGTGAAATTCAAACGCATGTTCGACGGACTCTATCCACCAGCCCGGGTCACCAGCACCCACGGACTGTTCGTCTACTGGGAAGTCCAACTGCTGGTGGACAAACTCGTAGACCAGGAACTGGTCGGTTCGACAGACCCCATGAGAACAGAGGATTTTTTTGATGCCGACGGTTAAACCAGATTTTCCCTTTGATGACTATCATCGCCTGATGAGCCTGGACCTCGTTTCATCCCGGCTGCTCATTTGCCAGGGAATGAGTGGCAGCGGGAAGACTACAGCCATCGAGTACCTCTGCGAACACCACCCTCACCTGTGTGAACGCTCTGCCCATACTTTTCGGCTTATTGGTCCTCGCTGCCAATTGCCAGCACTGCAGAATGAACTCGTAGTTCTTGACGACATCCGGTTCCTGCGCCAACTGCTCCCCCTGGGACGACTCCTGCGAGCGGGAAACACGGTACTCGTTGCCTCTCACTTGGCCCCCATCTTTTTCCTGCCCTGGCGATTGCTCTGGTCATCGCGTGTTTTCGTGATGGATCGGGACGAGGAAAAGATTGAACGTTACCTGGCTCACAAACAGGTTCCCTTTAGTCGCGAGGCGGTCTTGCAATACTGTCACCTGTTTGGAGCCAATTACCTGGATGTGGACTTTATCCTGGAACGCCGGCCAGGTGCCGATTTTGACGAGGCGCTGGCTTACTTCGTTAAGTTCTGTCACCTTGACCTGACTCCCAATCCACTTTCCAGCTAACCGCGCAGCCAGCCGGGATCCAAAAATACCAAAAAACTTTCACTGCCGCTCGGCACGACAGCAAGGTGTGATGCTAAGATAGGAAGCAATTGATAACGGGAACAATGCGAGGCTCACCCCTCAACCGGCCACCTATTTAACGACGCAGGAGAAAAACCATGTTTCGCACCATCGCTACCTTACTGCTGGCTGCCACGCTAACCCATTGCCTCGCCACACCGACCCAGGCTCTCGACCTGTCCGGAAACTGGACGGGAAACTGGTATGACTTCCGTACCGGTCACAAGGGGCCGCTGCGAGCCAACTTCAGCAAGCTGGAAGACGGCAACTACCAGGTCAATTTTCGCGGCCGTTTTGCCAAGATCATTCCCTTCCGTTATACCGTCGTCCTGGAAGCGACCGAAAAGGATGGCAAGGTCGAATTGGCCGGCACCTCGAACATCAGCCGGCGCCGAGGCACGTTTTACTATAAGGCAGAAGCAAGCGACACGAGTTTCGTGTCCAGCTTCCGGTCACGCAAAGACAACGGGGAGTTTCGCCTCTCCCGTTAAACTCACGTCACAACGGGTAATCCTTGAAAACGACTGCCCTGACCAACGGCAAGGTTGACCGTGATTCTCAGCGACAGCAACCACGGGCAAAAAACAACCAATCCGTACGACGCTCATCTATCAATTGGTTGTCATAGCTCACCGGCTCTACCCGCACTTCCGAGAACACTTCTTCCAGCGCATCTGCAAAGGGTGAACTTTCCGCATAGGACCAGACCGCCAAAATCCCGTCCTCTCGCAGATGTTGAGCAGCGGCCAGCAAGCCACTGGCTGTGTAAAACGAAACACTCTCCTCTCCCAAACGCTCGTCCGGCGAGTGATCAACGTCAATCAAAATCAGATCAAACAACTCAGCCGGCGGATCGGCCAGGCGTCCATAAACATCTCCTTGTGTGACAACCAACCGTGGTTCAGCTGTCAACTCGGGGGAAAGGGGGACCAACCCACGGGCCAGCCAATCGATTACCTGGGGCAGTAGCTCCACGACCTCTAACTTGGTAACCCGCTCCGACAGAAGTGCTTCACGCGCGGTATATCCCAAACCCAGTCCGCCAACCAGCACATGCAAATCATTGCCCGCATGCATCTCCAGGGCCGTCGCCGACAAGGCTCGCTCCGAATCGGTATACAAGCTGCTCATCAGGAACTCATGATTCAAAGTAACCTCGGTCACGATCGTGCCGGGTTGCGACAGCAGTTCTCGCCGCCGCAGGCACAAGGTTCCCAGGGGACTCTCTTCATATGCCAGGATTTCTAAGTTCAAATCAGCCATGGGCTACTCAACTAACGGGACAACGTTCGACTTACTGTAAGCCCTCTCGGAAAACTCAACAGAGGGTGGAGAACGGGTCCATTTTCGCTCCCTTCGGTAAAACTGCAAGAGACCTTCTTGCGTGGTAGCAAGCCCCCGTTTCCCATCGGAAGCCTTGCACCCGCTCGCTGCCGGAGCGAAAATAGAACGCTGACGGAAATCGCAACAGCTTTCGTACTGGCCAGTCGGTACCGGGGACCATTGATGACGATCACCTTTGCTTGCTCGAGCTGTGGCAAGAAGTTCGGCGTAAAAGACGAACTGGCCGGGCAATTGGCCAAGTGCCCCTGTGGCCAGGCGATCCAGATCCCGACCGTCAGCAAGCAAGAAATTGCACAGCCCGCTCCAGACCCGCCCGCCTCGATTCTCAGCCAGGGCATTTCACTGGCAAAAGGCCTCCTCCGTAAGGGGCAGCATGCCTACGAACAAGCGCTGCAAGATGCCTATGAAGCCGATTCAGTGGCCCATTTTGAAATTGGTGAGTCGACAGTTCTGGGCCGTGATCGAAAAACCTGCCAGTTAATCCTGGATCATCCCCGCGTCTCCCGACACCACACGAAAATCCAACGCGTTGAGGAAAATTGTCTGATCGCTGACCTGGGAAGTGCGGCTGGCACCTATCTGAATGGAACACGGCTGCAGAAAACCTCGCGACTAACACCGGGTGACATCCTCAACATCGGTCCTTATTCCTTTAAGTTCGATGGCAGCTCCCTGGTCACTGCAGCCACCACCAACCATGCAGAGCTCGTCTGCAGTCAGCTCACCCGCGAAGTCATTGACCGGAGCAGCGGAGAACCGATCAAAATTCTCAACGATGTCTCGTTGCTGATCCAACCATGTGAATTCACTGTCATCATCGGCCCCAGTGGTGGCG
>CAZXJC010000277.1:0-5208 GCA_964640885.1 uncultured Pirellulaceae bacterium
GTTCGCTACCCAGGCCGTATTGCTAGGTATATCGCTAACTCTGGCGGGAGTGCTTCCAGCGGCGGACTGGCACCAATTCCGGGGACCGACAGGGCAGGGAACAAGTCAATCGACGAATGTCCCAGTTGAATGGGACCAGTCCAAGAATGTTGTCTGGAAGGAATCGCTTGCAGGTCAAGGCTGGTCCAGCCCCGTCTTGTCAGGAGGACGGATTTACCTGACCAGTGCCGTGCCGCTCAACGACGCCGAAAAGCCAGACCTGTCCCTGCAGACCGTTTGCCTCAATCAGAAGGATGGCAAAGTGGTCTGGGCCAAGCAAGTCTTCCAGGCCGCCGGCGCCGCCTCACCCAAGATACATTCAAAAAACAGCCCTGCGAGTCCGACACCCGTCGTCGACAATGGGCGAATCTACGTACACTTTGGACATCAGGGAACGGCATGCCTCTCGCTGGAAGGAAAGGTTCTCTGGCGCAATGACACCCTCTCCTACAAGCCAGTACATGGAAATGGCGGCTCTCCCGTCCTACACGACGGCAAACTCTTTTTTAGCATCGACGGCGCACAACAAACTGCGGTAATCGCACTAAACGCGGACGACGGATCTGTCGCCTGGAGAACGGAGCGCAACTCGGACGCCCCACGCAAATTCTCATTTACAACGCCAGCAATCATCGAAGTAGACGGTAAGCCACAACTAATTAGCCCAGCGAGCAATGTGGTCCACGCTCTTAACCCGACAAACGGCGAGATCCTCTGGTTCGCACGTTATGATGGCTACTCGGTAATCCCGCGACCGGTCTATGGCAACGGCCTTGTTTACATTTGCACGGGCTACAATACACCCAGCTTGTTGGCCATTCGACCAACCGGAAAGGGTGATGTTACCGAAACCCACGTGGCCTGGACGCTAAAGAAAGGGATACCGCATACCCCCTCCCTGATGCTTCTCGACCAAGACCTCTACATGGTTTCGGATCGCGGCATCGCCAGTTGCTTAAATGCGCTCACCGGTGAATCCTACTGGCAGCAGCGTATTGGGTCAGCCTATTCTGCATCCCCGGTACATTCTGAAGACAAAATCTACTTCCTCAGCGAAGACGGGATCACTACGGTGGTTAAGCGTTCCAGGGAATTCAAGGAATTGGCCGTTAATAAGATCGGCGAACGGACCCTGGCATCCTTTGCTCCAGCGAGCGACACCATCTACATCCGAACCGCTAAGCACCTGATTCGGGTCGGGCAGTAGAACGGCCTGCGTGCATGTCACGGCTTTTCAGGCGCACTCGAGATCCGCACGTTTCGCAGCCAGACCTGGGTCTTGTGGTTTTGGAATCCCACGAACCCCTTTTGGCGGCGTTTTGCTAGTGCCGGGAAGTTCTCAGGGGTCGCATCGACGATTACAACCCCGTTGTGCACGACCCGATACGCCTGCCCCCGCAGATTGATTTCAAGCGTATTCCAGCGGCCGACTGGCTTGCCGACCCGGGTCTTCGCAGGGGCGATCCCATAAACACTTCCTGAATATTGCCACGGCTTCAGGTTTTTATATCGATCTGCCGCATCATCCAGTATCTGAACCTCGACGCCAGCTTCTTTTCCCCGGTGAGATCCGTCCGCGGGGACCCGCAGAAAAACGCCCGAGTTGCCGCCTGCCTGCAGTTTATAGTCAAGCCTCAGATTAAAATCGCCATGCTCAGCAGTGGTGCGCAACCAGCTGCCCTTTTTACCCGTACAAACAAGCATCCCGTCGTGGACTTCCCAGCAGGCCGCTGGCTTCCCTGCTGGCTCCCCGCCGCCGACCCAACCTGCTAGATCTTTTCCGTTGAACAGGGAAGTGTGTCGCAACTCGGTTACATAGATATCCCGAAACAAAAACTGGCCGCCACCAGGGACTTCGACTTGCAGCCCGATGAAGCCGACCAGGCTTTCAAGACCGGTTGCTTTCCAGGCGTGTTTTCCATTCATCTGTAGCGTCGCAGTTTTGCCGACTACGGTCAGTTTCAGGGAGTTCCACTCCCCTGGCTTCACGAGGCCTGTGCTTTTCGCACCTGACAGACCGTTGACGTTCCCTTCGTGTCCCTGCAGTAAATTAGCCTGGTAGCGGGCGGGCCATGTTTTTCCCTTGGTCAATTCCGGAAAGCGAAAATAGATGCCTGCGTCCCATTGCTTTGCCTTCAAGGCCTTCCATTTCAGCTCGAGAACAAAGTCGTCATACTGCGAATCGGTTCTCACCAGGCCGTTGCCAGCCTTGGCGAGAATAACTCCGTCCTTAACTTCCGCCTCGCAACCAGTGACCACCCAACCATCGAGCGTTTTCCCATCGAAAAGCGATTTTCGGTAACCGTCTGCGGCAAGCAACAACGGCCCGCTAAGGCAGAGAACAAGAAACAGCTGAGCTTGAAGTGCCCAATCGTACGCCCGTCGTGGATTCGTCATTTCTATTTGCCTCTCGGTTAGGGTCACCGCGTCGTCAGCGTCTGGGTCGGTTCCAATAGACTTTTAAATTATGCGTAGCTCGACCGGCGGCAATGATGTCGAGCCGCCCGTCGCCATTAAGGTCCGCAAGCCGCAAATCTTCCGTTGCCATTCCGTTATCGTCGATCACAATCGAACTCCACGTTTTCGCGCTCGCGTCTGTTGGATAGTAGAGTTTGACTCCCACTTTTTTCGCCGCGTTAGGTGACCGCCAACCAGCTACGACCTGCTGGCTTCCGTTGCCAAACAAATCCCCTGTGGCGATGGCGTGACCTGCATTCAACTTGTCGTCCAGAACGATACGGCCAGTTAACGCGTCCCGCTGCTTAGGTCCGTTGCCGCGGTAGCCGGTGGCATAGTAGACAAGAGCGCTTCCATGTAGCGGTTCGATCGTGGCGACAAAGTGTCTGTTCTCTTTGTGCAAACCCATGCGAATTTCGCCTCCGCCAGGAATACGGGCTAGCGACTGCCGCAGCCATTTCCCCTTTTCGTAACTGAGAAGTAATGCCCCTTCGCGGCCGACGTATAGCAATTCTTCTGACTCGCTCGCCATATCCCACTGACAGGGGTCAAGATTATGCGTTACATGCAGGCTGTCATCGACTACCGTCGTAGCCCAAGGCTGATCCGGGTTCTCGGGACGATGATAGCTAAGAAGCTTCACGCCCGCACCTTGCCCGCCTCGGTTCCCTCGCCCGTGCAACGGTGCCACTACCAGCGTGTACTTCTTCGCCCCCAGCTTGACCCACCGCATCCGGTGGACCGTGGGCTCATGAGGCAGCTTGATCGCTCGCCATCTTTCCCGACGGTCTTTCGGCGGCTCCAGATAGAAGACCGCGCCAGAATTGTTGGTGTCGCCCGGGTTCCATTGTCCCCCGACTGCTATCTCCACCTGCCCGTCACCATCAATATCTCGCGCGGCCAGGCAGACGTTGTCGAGGGGAGTTAGATTTTCAGCTAAGACAAACCGCTTCCAGGTGGGATTCTGATACCAGACGAATTGTTTCTTGTCTGCCAGGATGATATCTGGTTTCTTATCACCATCCACATCCCCGATCGCAGTTCCGTATCCGATATTAACCTTGGAATCGATGGTCTGCGCCTCGAACTGTGGGATATTCTCCGCTTTCTCAGCGCCGCAAATCGAAGCACACGCCAGCAGAGTCGTCACTAGTCCCATCGATATCCGCGAAACACACCGTCCCCCGAGCGCTGCCGAGATTTTCATATCAATTCTCTCCACGGTTAGACCATCTAAGAAATACGGGGTACGCAGCCGGCGGACCGTCCTTTTCGGTCACCCCTGGCCACCGGCCATTTTAACGGCTTCTGGAAGCCTGCGTAGCCGTGACATGTGCCAGATTCCGAAAACTGGTCCCAGTGCCAGCGTCGCAATGGCGAACCCCCAACCGGCTTGTTCTTCGAGGAATGGCACCAACCGAATCGTTGCCATTGTCAGAAGAAATCCGACACAGGTCTGCACCGTTAAGGCCGTACCAACTAGTTCCGGATTAGAAAGTTCGCTAATTGCCGTGCTGAACTGGGCGCTGTCTGCCACTACTACAAAGCCCCACACCACACATAACACAGCCAGCAGGTAGGGCGCAGAAACCAAGAACCCAGCCACCAGGCAACAGCCGCCTGATAATACAAGGCAGCCAATCGTCGTGCGGCAACGACCTATCCTGTCCGACATCCAACCAGCGGCCACGCACCCGGCTCCCCCGATTCCAATGACGATAAAACTTATCCAGCGCGCCGCCGAAGGGTCTAGGCCAGCGCCTTTGAAACTGGAAATTAAAAGCAGCGGAATCCAGGTCCACATCGCGTAAAGCTCCCACTGGTGGCCGAGGTAGCCGAAATTAGCCCGCCGCAATGGCTCATTGCCCCAAATTCGATAAAAATATCTCCAATCAAAGCGAGCCGCCTTGGGCAGCAACGGACCAGGACGGACGGCGAGGGCCGCAATTAAGGCGCTCAGTGCCGCGGCCACAGAGACAACGAGTAACTCCAAACGCCAAACGGGTAGACCAGTCGCCCCCTGAGAAAACCACTGCCCCAATGGCAACGCTAACAACATATGCGGACTGGCAGAGCCAATTGTTAAAGCACCAACAAGGACACCGATAGCGAAGCCACGTCGCACCTTGAACCAACTAGCGACGAGCTTCATGCCCGGTGGATAAATCCCAGCCATCGTAATGCCAATAACGAAACGGAGCGACAACACGGCGTAATAACCAGTTTCCGTCTTTCCAAACTCGTCGCTGCATGCAAACACGATAGTCGCGTTTGCCATCGCGCCTACTGCCGCGCAGGCGGCCATCAACCATTGCCCCGAGACGCGATCGGGCAGGTTAAGGATCGCGCTAACGAGAGTCCCTACGACAAATCCAAATTGCACCGCCATTGTAAGCCAGGCAAGTTGTCCACTCGAAAGACGCCAAGCTTCCTCGATCTCAGGACCAACGGCGGAAACCGAAAACCAGAGCGAAAGGCCCAGGAAGACACAGATTGCCAGAAGGCACAATTGAACATTTGGCCTTCTCATGGGTTAGTCCCGTACGATCGTGGGTCGGGTTGTGTCCTGGCGAAACCTCGGCTGGCAAGGAAGTTGCATGCGGACACTTTAGCTATCCGCACAACGGAGCCATAGGTCAGTCGCTAAAAAAGTTCCAGCTTTCGCCCAGTGACCAACGGCACCAACTGCCGAAATCGGTCCAACTGTTCCAA
>CAZXJC010000278.1:0-2516 GCA_964640885.1 uncultured Pirellulaceae bacterium
CTAATCAAAAACCTTCGCGCGGATGTGGCGAAACCCAAGGTACCGTTTATCGCTGGGGAAATTTACGGGAAAGGCCACGTGAACGACGTCTTTCATCAGCTGCCTGCCAAGATCCCCTATACAGGCTTCGCCAGCAGCAAAAACCTGACTGTTTTTGACAACGTCCACTTCGACCGCAAGAGCCAACAAATTCTCGGCAAACGCTATGCTGACGTCTACCTGCGTTTGAGCGACCCAAAAAACCGCTAACTTCTTCGCTCGCAGTCTCTCTCAAGCACCTGCTCGAAGGATTTCTAGGTCCTTAAACTCCTTGTTTTACGTGATTTTTCGGTTTTTCTGAAAAATAACGCCTCCTTGATGTCGGTTTCTGACGCTCTCTGACGTTTGCATGGTTGGAGGGGAGCTATCGCCAACCGTCTATTTTTACTGATACCAAGAAGGAGCAAGCCCATGATTCGAGCAAGCAAACATTTACTGACCCTTAGCCTGGCAGTCGCCATGACCTGTAACGCTGACCTTACGCGTGCAGACAATACCAGCAAACGACGCCCAACATCCCGCAGCAGTATCAAACGAGCTACGGTTACCACGCGTTCCGCTAGTAGCCGCCAGCCAACAGCTGTACGGCGTGGCGTATCGCAACCACGACCAACCCGAGTCGTCGCTCCAACTCGTTCAGCCACTACCCGACCCTCCGCAGTCAGACGGCCCACAACCACACGACCCATTCGCGAAGCCGGGAACACGCGAATCCCAGTGAGACGACCGTCTCTTACGCGCCCCCCCGTATCCCGCCCCACGGCCATACGACCGCCAGTCCACAAAGAGATAAGCCCGCTGCGCCGCGTCCCAACTGGCGAGCGTTCCAGCACCACACCGGGCTTAGACGATTTCTTACGGAAAGCAAACAAGTACCGGCCAACAGAGAAAGATCGCGTCCGCGTCTCTCGTCCTGGCGGTGAACGAATCATTGAAGCGGACCGCTTCAATCGGATCCTGCCTCCCGTAAAAGACGCCGCTAAAAACAAGGACCGTGATTCCGACCGAAATGCAGATCGGCCCGCACGTGCTGATGATCAGAACGGTAAATCAGTACCCGCCAAACCCGAAGATTCTCGCAAGAATGATGGTCCGGTCGATTCCAGGGACCCGTCGGTCAACGACAATCCCAGTTCGCCACTTGATTCGGCTCCTGGTGAAGACGCCAGTGGCGACTCCGGCAACGGCGCTGTCAATCCGGACAAAACGGAAACGAAAAAAGCAGCCGTTGAAGGAGACGAAGCTGCGGAAGCCGCTGACGAAGCAGGCGAAGCTGCGGAAGCAGCCGCCGAAGGTGAGCCTGCTGAAGAAGCTGACGAAGAAGTAGCTGACGAAGAAGTAGCCGAGGAAGTAGCGAACGGCGACCCGGCATTGATTATCCTGCCCGGTTTCACCTTCTTCTTTGGTGGTGGCGGCGGACAGTACATCCACGATACACAGATCGTGGAAACGATCGTCGCCGTGGAAGAAGGACCTGTCGTGGCAGCAGACGACAACAGCATCCAGGAGGTGACGAATCTTCCCGAGGTGCGAGCCGGATCGACCTATAGTCTTTCGGCAATGGATCTTGGCAAAGAGCCTGGTCATGTCGTAATCGCCGTCAACGAGCTTTACCTGGACACCACGGTAGACAAGTGGAGCAATGAAAAGGCGACAGTCACCTTACCGCTGGTCGGCATGGCCAAACCTCAGCGAGCAGCTCTCCTGATGCTTGATGCCAAAGGCCAAGTTGTCGAATCCATCGACGTCATGTTCCTGCCTGCAAAGGAGGATTCGAAATAGCCGACCTGCAAAACGCTGCGTCGCCGGTTATAATCGGCGACGCAGTTTTTTTTGCGCGGTTTCAGAACTTCTCTACCGTTGAAAACAAGGTTGGTTATGATGCGATCTTTTTTCTTTATATCGTTAATCATACTGAGCGGTTGCCAGGGAGAAACATCACGCAACGACGTGCGACCTGACGGTCCACCTGCCTCGCCATCAACAGATCGCCTGTTGATGATTTATGAAATGCAGGGACCAGATGGAAACCCGTTAACGCTTCCACATAAGCAATCGCAACTATTAGTAACCCAACTGCAGGAACGCCTTAACCCTGATGGTAACAACGGGATCAACACCCGGGTGCGAGAGATGACCACGCTTGAAGTATTGCTTCCGGCCGATGTCCCCCTGGAGCAGCAGCGATTAAAGGATCTGCTTTCACAGTCGGGCTTTCTCGAATTCCGTGTGCTGGCCAATAAACAATTCCACCAGCCACTGCTCAAAGCAATCTCCGGGACAACGAAACTGGAAACAGACGCGGTTGTCCAACCTCTCAGCGACGATTCTCAGGTGACCATCGGAAAATGGGTCCAGATTGCTCGTGGCCCACCGACCGAAGCGGGACACCGAGCCTACAAGTACATTCCGCGTGATGACGTCGTCCGGGATATGAAGACGGGCAACCTCGTCTCGCTCGAACCGTATCAGCCAAC
>CAZXJC010000279.1:0-9783 GCA_964640885.1 uncultured Pirellulaceae bacterium
AATGGGGGCATGGCGCGTCTGGGTATCATGTTTGGGAGGCCGGCCCTGGTAAGGCAGTCGGGCGGTTGGCCCTGGTCACATTCGGTATTGCCACCGTGGCGAGGTTCTGGCTCGGTGAATTTTCCGTCATACATTCCCAGCACGGTAAACTGGCTGGTAAATGGTTCGCCATGTTGCTCGTCAGTATGCCCGCCGACTGACAGTTCGATGGTTTCGCCATCCTTCACCTGGGCCGCCTGTTCCACTCCGGCCGGATCGTAAAGACAGACCAGGGAGTTGGTAAGACCATGGCGGTGGAGGGCGTGCAGCAAGTGAGTCCCGTCAGCCGGAGAACCGCCACCGACGTTATCTCCCATGTCGAGCAGGCAGATGGGGCCAGGCTTGCCGGCCACCTCGGTTAATACTTCGTCGATATCCGCTAACTGGCCGACAAATTCTTCCCGATGTTTCCAGAGGTAAGTTCCCAACTCGGTCACCCGCTCGGCGGCCAGTTGTGGATCGTTATTGGTCACCACGATGAGGGCCGATCCCATTTCCTGCACATCCGAGTAAGGAAATCCCAGCATGATGCTATTGGAGAGAACTTTTTCGTCTTCCAGTTGCTGGTTGGCCAGTTCGTAAAGCGGCTTGCAGGGAGGTTGCTCACTGAATTGCCGCTCAATATTAATAGCCATTGGTGGCAGCGCGGCAGCCATGGTTGGTTGGATTTCTCCACGCAGCGTGGCAGCCATCAGCAGGGCCGCTTCCCGGCCCCGTTGTTGCTGGTCGAGGTGGGGATTGCTGCGGTAGGCAACGATGGCGTCACAGGCGTCGACCATGGCGGCTGACAAGTTGCCGTGCGGGTCCAGCGTAGCAATGCAGGGCATTTCGGGACCGACCGTTTCTCGAAGCTTCGTTAGCCAGTAACCATCCGCATCAGGATAGGCTTCCGAGACAGTAGCACCGTGGGGAGCCAGCAGTAGGCCGTCCAGGGGCAGGGTGGCTGAGAGTTGTTCGAACAGTGTTTGCAATAAGCGTTCGTAGGTTTCAGCTGTGATGGTTCCAAAAGGAACTGCTCGCGCTGCAAAAATGGGTACCGCTTCGATTGGTTGTTCGGGTTTGGCCTGGTTGGCCTCTGTCAGTCCAGCGAAGAACCCACTCACTTCATGGTGCGTGTTACCCATTACCTGGCGCACTTCTTCTCCCAACAGCAACTTGTCCTGTTTAAAATGTTCCCAACTAGTGGGGGAACTGAGGAAAGTATTGGATTCGTGAAGCAGGGCAATAATTCCCACACGCATCGTGATTTCTCTCCCGGGTTAAGTGGATAGCAGGAAGCGGCCCGGTAAACCGAAGCCAGGCGATATCTGCTATCATGGACCCTCGTGGTTGAATTGAGATACTGCGATGAACTTTACCATAACATGACCGGAAGATAGATACCCGGTATCGTTGGGAGTGAGAAGGTTATGTCAAACGAGAATCCGGAAGTCATTACCCTGGAGATGATGCGGTCCGACTTGTATTCGGCCGTGGTAGCCGATGCGCTCGATGGGTTGGGGTACACGAAGCAGTCGCCTCGACTGCAATTGCGGCCCTATACGACGACTAGCTTGCTGGTCGGCCGCTGCAAGACGACTCTTTGGGAGGAGATGGACGAGGTCGATCCGAATCCTTACGAGTTGGAATTGAAAGCGGTCGACGACTGCCAGGTCGATGATGTGCTGATTGCCGCTTCCGGAGGGTCTTTGAAATCCGGGATCTGGGGTGAATTACTTTCGACGGCAGCTAAGAATAGTGGTTGTGTGGGGGCTATTGTTGATGGGGCTGTACGGGACGTGCAAAAGATGCGGGCCATGCAATTTGCGGTTTTTGCACGGGGCACCAGCGTTTATGACAGCCAGGATCGTCAGCGAGTGATCGCCATCGACACGGATGTCCAGATCGATGGAGTTACTTTTTCAGCAGGCGATCTGGTCTTTGCCGATGAAGATGGCGTGGTGGTGGTTCCCCAGGAGGTCGAAGCGGAGGCCATTGCAGCTGCCTGGTCCAAGGTCCATGCAGAGAACGTCACCCGCGACGCGATTCGCGACGGCATGAAGGCGACGGATGCCTACAAGAAGTATGGTGTCCTGTAAAACCGGCAGCCACTGACGTATCGTTTCCCATTTGTTAAGGGAGACGTTTTACGCGGATGTTACGAAAGTAGACCTTGCTTTTGGGATCATGTCCTTGCAGGGCGAAGGTACCCGAGGCCAGCCTTCGTTCGAACTGTGCCGAAGTCGCCACTTTCTTTTCTGGTTCGGTGTATTTGACTACCGTTTTATCGTTGATCTTGATTTCAATCTGCTTGCCCTTAACGATGATGTGCTGTGTCCACCATTCGTTATCCTTGGCTGGCGGATTGGAAACATCCACGACTCCGTATAGGCTCCCTGTTTTCTTAGGGTCACCGTGCGTAATGTTGACTTGAGCTTCGTAACCATACTTGGGCCATCCCGCTTCCTGGTATCGCGTGTGAAAGTAGATCCCGGCGTTACTTCCTGGAGTGGTCATTACTTCGGCCTTGAACTCAAAATTGACGAACGGTTTCTTGTCGCCCATATAGAACAGGTGACTGCGCGGTCCATGGCAAACGAGCTTGCCATCTTCGAATTTCCAAGTCTCCTTATTTTCATTGGCTTTCCAGCCTTTCATTGACTTACCATCAAAAATGCTGACCCAGCCCGGTTCTTTTTCAGCAGCAGTAAGGCTCGAGACACTAATGACTAGGGTGAGCAGGCAGGCGAGGGAAATGCGTGACATGGGAGATTCTCCAGAAATTGCTTTAAGTACAAAACCTAGTTTTAGACAGAAATCGTACTTCTGAGTTTACCAGTTGTTAGGTGACTTATCACCTGTCTTCCCCCTGTTTTCCCAGTGTAATCTTTTCAGGGAACGGCTTTCTTGACCCGCTGTCGACGATGCCGCTAGAATGCGCTTAGTACTTTGCTGAAGGTCGTTTGCCATGATTGGCGTCTAAACGATACCGGGGTTAACGCTACTGTTAACAATTCAAACCAGACAGGCTAACAATGTTCAAGAGACTGCCTAACTGTTGCCGCTGGATGCGTTTCGTTGTCGTGGCGACGATCCTGGTGAGCGGTTTTGCCGGGACTGGTGAGGGGCAACAGGCACAAGTGACTTTCCCTTCGCATCGTCTCAACGAGGGATTTTTCGAGCGTATTGGCGTGGGCTGGCATCTTGAGTCAACGCGTCCGAACAGTCGAATGTTCTTCAACTATCCAGGTCTTAATTCTGCGGTCCCGTTTTTTGGTGGCTGGGATCCGGCCACGGATGCGAGGTTTGGATTCGCGGGCCGCAAGGGAAACACGCGGTTTGGCTTTAACATGGCGCTGCAGCAAGGCAGTTCCCGAACGATGATTGGTAGTGCACCGAGCGTGATGGTTCCTAACGGAGGTTCCGGTTCGATCAGCAGCACCACGCTGCGTCCCTTTGTGACCGGTTGGGTACCGGTGGTAGGGCAGCAATTTCGTCCACCACTTCGTCTGCCGCCGGCCTGGCAATCGAGAACAGCTGAACTGAGTCGCTCATCGGTCAGTCGTAGGGAATCGCTTGTCTCCAAGAAATTATCTGACGCGCCTTTACGAATTTCGACTCGCCAGCCCGCTACCAATTCTTCCATTACCTCTGCAACCCGGGGAGAACAGAGTGTTGCGGAAATCCGTCGCAACCAACTGTTACAGGACCAGGCACGTTTACAGGAAGTTGAAGAATTAGTGGAACGGGCTCGTGGTGCCGAGCAGGCTGGTAAGCTGGGTGTAGCGAGAATTTACTACCAGCAGGCGGCCAACCGCAGTACGGGAGAATTAAAAGTGCTATTGCTGGAACGAGAGCAAGAGTTGAAACGTCGCAAGGCAGCACTCCAGCAGCCGGTCGCTGAACCGGTTAACGCGCCTGGCACCAACTAATGCCCACGGCCTGTTCTTGACGCTTACGCTTGTTTCTCGAAAGGGGTTACCATGTTGCGTGGAAAACAACCGCTGGGAATCTTGGCTGCGACCGGGATCTTGTTTGTCTGGGGCATGGCGACACACGTTGGGTTGCACGGAGCGCTCGAGGCGATCCCGATCTTGAAGACTGCCCAGGAAGAGCAAGTGATTGCAGCTGTCCAGAAACCGGACGTAGCGTTAGCAGACGGAATTTACATGGGCAGTCGTGGCGTTTTTCTTGTCGTCAATACGCTTGCCGATGGGACTAACGTCTTCAGCGGATTGTCGTTTCCCCAAGTGCTGATTGTACAATTGGTCATTTGCGGCCTGGTGGCACTGCTGCTTTCGTTGATCGTGGGACAGCTTTCGGTGCAGTCGGGTAGACAGCGGGCGGCGCTGTTGGGGCTAATGGGGCTGGCTGCCGGTCTTTGTGTCTGTCTGCCCCAGTGGACTTTTTATGGTTTTGGCTTGAAGTTGACGATCGTGAACATCGCCGACATCGCTGGTGGCTGGTTTTTGGCTGGGCTGGTTTTGGCCCGTTTCGTGCAGACTGATTCAATAACTGCAGGGGAAACGTCACAATCGTCGACTGACTAGTTGGATTGCTGGCTGTCCGGAGTTGTTTGTTGGTATTGCCGTGGTCCGTAGAGGCGGTCGCGATAGAGTGCCAGGCCGTGTGCGGCGTGATAGAGTTTGCCACATTCCAGGTCGACAGACTTGGTCAGTTCAAAGATTTTTGCGAGGCGGGCCACGGCACGTTTGACCCAGGGCTGGTCGAGTTGCTCATCCGACATAGCCAGGACCAGGAATTCTAGCACGTGTCCGGTGCTGCCCAGGTTCTCTGCCAGGTCGACCGAGGACCGGTGGCTGGCCAGGAAGGTGGTAGAGAATGAGCCGTCAGGGTTCTGGGTAGCCTTAGCCCTTTGGATAGCTTGCTGGATTTGGTTATCTGCAATTTGCCAGGCGCCTGTTAGCTTGCCTTTCTGATCGAGGCGTCGATTGATGGCCATCGCCATGCCAATCAAACGATGCGTGCCACCACAAGCGCTATCGTATAGATCCTGTTCGGTTTCACTCAGGATCAACCGTTCGATAGACCAAGTTTGATTGTCACTGGCTGTCCACTCTTCGTCGGTCGGCAAATAAGTAGTTAGCCCGATGAGTGTCCAGCTGTACTCTTGCTGTAGGTTTCTCGGCAGATCCCATTGGACCTGTCGCACCAGGTCTGCAATCGTGTACTGGGTGCCGTCTACCACAATGGTTTGAGTTGGTGGAAGGCCGGACTGGGCCAGTACGGCCAGCCATTGATCGGCATGCCCCTGGCCCGCTTTACTGCCCTCGTCCATGATGACGCGCAGGCCACGTTCATTGGAAAGTCCTTGCGAAACGGGTTCGAGATTCCAGCCTCGCATGGATCGGCCAGCCAGCAGGTGATCAATTGCTGGCACGGGTTGCCCCTGATCATAGACCTGGAAATCCTGCTGGTAGACGAGGGCTCCGTGGAGTATTTGCCAGGCAGCATGTTGTTCCAGTGACAGTCGACGTTCGTGAAACGTAAAGTCAAGGATGTCGTCAAGTTGTTTTTGCAGCGTTTCGGTAGAGGGTGTGGCGGTGGTTTCCGGGTTCGATGGTTGTCGCCGACAACCCCAGGGGCTACTTATCAGTAACAGTAAGCAAATGACTGGGAAGCATCGGTTACCTGGTGTCCAGGCTATGCTTTGCAGACCCGTGAGTTTCATTGGGTTCTTAATAAAAGGGAGCATCGTGAGATTGTTTTTCCAGCCAGATGATCGATACAGCTCTGAACAGTGGTTGTTCTGACGAGTATAACCGGCTTGGCAGGGACCACCGATAGATTTCTTTACTGGCAGGAGGTAAATGGCTGGGGGGCTGAAAATGAACAGCTCTTACCAGGGTGTCTGGTGGCAGAAGATGAACCAGTTAAGTGGGTTGTGACCTAGCAGAGTCGTGGTTAGCAGTAGTTAGCCATGATCTTCTTAACGAACGGTTGACTTTGGAGGTGGCAGAACAGGTGGAAAGGGGGTAGCATGTTGGCAGTTATGAGACATTGAGCGGAGCTGAGGTCGTTTGTTCCGCCCGACAGTTATTTGGTGATACAAGGGATTTTGAATCAATGGTACAACGCTTCAAGAAAACTCCGTTGTGGTTATTGTTATCATGTTTTGCGGCTGGGTTGCTGGTTGGTGTAGGTATGCTGGTCGGTTCTTGGGCAACCGAATTGCGGAGGTCAGAACCGGAGTTTTCGCTTCCCGTACCATTGCATGCGACCGCGACTGATCGATCGGCCAGTTTTTCGATGGCGACAGGACCAGTCGCTGATGGTGTGGAGGGAGTCTTTTTCCTTGATTTCCTGACGGGCGAATTGCAATGCTGGGTGATTTATTCGCGGACGGGTGATTTTAGGGCCAAGTTTGCAGTCAACGTTCTGAAGGATCTGGGGCTTCAGCAGGGCAAGAAGCCAAATTTCTTGATGGTTACCGGTGCCGCTCAGATGCCACGCGGAACAGGTGCTCAGCGGCCAGGAAACTGTGTCGTTTATGTGGCCGATGCCAATAGTGGTACGGTGGCAGCTTATTACATTCCTTGGAATCGTGGACTGGAAACAACTGGGCGTCCCCAAGCCGGTCCGCTGGTGTTGCTTAACAAGGGTCAGGTTCGGAACTTGCAGATTCGTGAATAAGCGGTGATCCAAAGGATTGATCAGCGGTCACTACGAAGTCGAGATGAAGGAAGGGATGCCATGAAGATCGTGCTCAACGGAGAATCTCACGAGCTAGCGGAAGCGATTACGATCGCTGAATTGTTACTCCAGCTGGGTGTTCAGACGCGGCATGTCGCCGTGGAAGTGAACCTGGAAATCTTACCGCAGCCAGAGCATCCCTCTTATATTTTACAGGAGGGTGATCAGCTGGAAGTGGTAACTTTGGTGGGAGGTGGATAACTCTCCGATGACTGTTGAAACCCACTTAGCCGATCAGCAACTGGAAGAGCCTCAACAAGATCCTTTGCGACTTGGCACGCATACCTTGCAGAGTCGCTTAATCGTGGGAACGGGTAAGTACGAGACGGCCCTGGAAATGCGGCAGGCCCTGGAGTTAAGCGGCGCTGACTGCATTACCGTAGCTGTCCGCCGAGAACGATTACACGACAGCGACGGCAACAATTTGCTCGATTTCATTGATCCGGCCCGCTATACGCTGTTGCCCAATACTGCCGGTTGTTATACCGCCGGAGAAGCGGTACGCGTCGCCCGGATGGGACGGGAAATATTGCGATCACTGGAAAATCCAGGTGCCGATTGGGTCAAGTTGGAGGTTTTGGGAGACTCGAAAACACTGTTGCCTGATCCCATTGCGACGCTGGAAGCAACCGAACGCCTGGTAGAGGATGGTTTCCAGGTGCTTTGTTATACGAGCGACGATCCGGTGGTGGCCCGTCGGCTGAAACAGGCTGGGGCTACCAGTGTGATGCCTGCTGGCAGTCCTATTGGATCGGGGCAGGGAATCTTGAATGCGAACAACCTGCGGATTTGCCTGGAAGTTTTAAAGGATGGCGATCCCGATTATCCAGTGATTGTGGACGCGGGAGTTGGAACGGCGAGTGATGTAGCGGCTGCCATGGAACTGGGAGTGGATGGTGTTTTATTGAACACGGCCATTGCGCATGCCCGTGATCCGTTACTGATGGCCCGTGCCATGCGAGCCGGTGTTCAAGCGGGCCGTTGGGCCTACTTGGCCGGTCGGATTCCGAAGCGATTGTACGCGACGGCTAGCAGCCCGGAAGAGGGATTGGTAACTTCCCGTCCCTACCGGAGCAAATGAAAGTTCTTTGTTCATTTGACCAGCTGCCGCGGGAATGTTGTTAATCCGCTTGCAGCATTTTGCTGATGGTAGCCAGCATGGTTCCGTAGCTTGCTGCCAGTGATCCCAGGAACAGGCCATACCAGATCAGGTAGCCAATGAGCGTACCACCAATCGCTTGACCCTTGGTGGTTTCATGCGCAGCGTAACAGCCGATGCCGACGTAGATTGGAAAGGCCACTACTTGCAGTGGGACGCCGATGAAGGGAGTCAATATCATCAGCAGTCCTAGACTGCCGATTACGTAACCTGTCACGCGACAGGTCGTTTCAAACGCCTGGTAGGCTCCTTGGAAGATCGTCAGCCCGACATGCTGAAACGCGCCTAACACGATTGTTTGTAGCAGGCAATTGATGGCTGTGACGATCAGGTACATGATCACAAAAACGATGGCGACGATCAGGCTGAAGATAATCGATCCAGTCACATCAACAGGTCTGTTTTCGGGTGCGTACTGGATGCCCGAAATTAACGCGATGACGCCAAAGAGCAGAAAAAATCCAAGAGCGATGCCAGCGCCCACCAGTTGTCCCGAGAGGGCAAATCCTAATGAACTGCCGATACCTCCGTCACGATGCATACGGCTGAATGCGTTTAGTGGTGAAAAGAGGATGTCTGTTGCCGTGTTCCAGAAGGGACTTTCCTGGTCATTGCAATCCCACGGCAGTCCGTTACGAGGTCCTTGACTGCGGTAGCGTCCCCCGCCACCACCACCTGTCGGTAAGGAACTAACGACTGGACGTGAGCTGGTAACCAGGTCATCTCCCCAATTGTCGAAGGGTCCCTGGTTCAGTTCTTCCAGCGGGGCAGCGAAATCTTCGATCAGCGAGGGTCCTGTTGGTGGCGGCGCCGGGCCTGCAAAGCGGGATTCGGATTGTTGCGCGACAGGGTTACTTGCAGGAAAAGGGATTTGCATGACCTGCTGGCACTCGGGGCAGCGTCCTTTTTTTCCTGCCTGGCTGGCCGGCGTTTGTACGACGTGACCACATTCACCACAGGGAAACTCGATTTTTCCGTCACTGGTTAAGATTCCGGAAAGAGAACCGCTAGACTTAATTTCTTCATTTGTGACGATCGTACCGCACTGGGGGCAGGTGATTTTTTTGTCTGCTCGGGAAGCGGGTACCTTAAGTTTCTTGTGGCACTGGTGACATTCAAATCGAATTTTTTTTTCTGCTGCTGGCTCGCTAATGCTGTTCTCGGGGATTGTGAAGATACCCTGGCAACTCGGGCAGCGACCTCGTTTCCCCTGCTGGGAATCCGGAGTTTTTACCGGGTGGCTACATTCGGGACAGGAGAATTCAATGGTCATAAGAAGAACTTGGACCGGGACGAAATGAAAAGGGACAGTTGGCTTTCATATTGAATGTGGAATGCCGGATAACAGGCTGCTTGTTACGAGCATATCATGAGCGTCGGCGCTGTGCATTCTTCTGGCAGTAAGTTTCGGACTTAGTTCGAGGTTGTTCGGGAGGAATGTTTGGCGTGGATTGATGATTCAAGTTACATCAGGTATCCGGATCAGTACGTACCTGTTAAGTTGTGCGGCGGTGGGTTGTTGTGATTGAAGTAACTTTGACCGAGATAAGCTAGTCATGTTGACCGCTGCCGAAATTCTTGGACCGGATGGTCGAATTGCCAAACGATTAACCGATTACGAAGTTCGTCCGCAGCAACTGGAAATGGCCGCTTCGGTGGCAGCTGCCTTAAGTGGTCGTCGGCACCTAATGGTGGAAGCAGGTACTGGTGTAGGGAAGAGTTTTGCTTACCTGGTTCCGGCGATTCTGGCTGCTACGTCCCAGGAGGAAGACTTGGCCGACTTGGGTGGTGGTCCGGTCGCTGAGAAGCCAATTCGTCGCGTTGTGATTTCGACCCATACGATTAGTTTGCAGGAACAGTTGTTACACAAAGATTTACCTCTTTTGAATAGC
>CAZXJC010000280.1:0-4434 GCA_964640885.1 uncultured Pirellulaceae bacterium
TTACATTCTCGCTGCGTTACCATTCCAGAGGTTTTAAGGCAGCAGCACTACCAGACGCGGATGTCGGGGAAGTGGCACTTGGCTGGGAAGAAATCGACCGTCTATCCACTCGATCGTGGTTTCGATGAGTTTTACGGGATCCTGGGTGGAGCCGCCAGCTTTTATGCTCCCTTTAGCCTTAGTCGCAACCGGAAGAACGTGGAGCAAGAGGCCAATAACGATCCCGACTACTATATTACCGAGGCGATCAGCAGCGAGGCGGTGCGAATGGTGAAAACAGCTGACCAGGAAAAGCCAATTCTTCTCTACGTGGCCTACACTGCCGCCCACTGGCCTTTGCACGCCACCGAAAAACAGATCGCGGGCTACCGTGGCAAGTATGCCATGGGGTGGGACCAGCTGCGAGCCGAACGCCTGCAGCGGATGAAGTCGCTGGGGATTGTCCCGGAGACGATGCCCCTTTCGCCAAGAAACCCTACGGTTCCGGCCTGGCAGGATGCCGAGCATAAGGAGTGGCAGCAGCGCCGAATGGAAGTTTATGCAGCGCAGGTAACAGCGATGGACAAGGGTATCGGCCGGGTCGTGGAAGCATTGCAGCAGACCGGGCGGCTGGAGAACACGCTCATCTTCTTCACGGTCGACAACGGTGGCTGCCATGTGGAATACACGCCAAATCGAAAGGGGACTTTTTTGCCTGCCAAGACTCGTGATGGTCGCCCAGTTCGTCCAGGAAACTTGCCGACGATCAAGCCCGGGCCGGAGGACACTTACCAGAGTTACGGTTACGGGTGGGCCAATGCCTCCAATACGCCCTACCGCATGTTCAAGCAGTTTGACCACGAGGGTGGCATCCGTACGCCGATGATTGCGCATTGGCCGGCTGGAATCAAGTCGCCAGGGAAGATCGTCTCGGACGTGGCACACTTGGTTGATATCTTGCCAACCGTCACCGAGGTAACCGGTACAAGTGTGCCGGCCAAGATTGGCCGCAAAGCCGCGGTCTCACGGGATGGGCAGTCACTGGCGAGTGCTTTCAAGGGGCAACCTCTGAAAGGAAACCGAACCTTGTATTTTCATCAAGCCAAGGGGAAGGCGTTACGGCATCACGATTGGAAACTGGTTGCTAAAAACAAGCAGTCCTGGGAACTGTATGATCTGAAGGCTGATCCCTTGGAGTTGCAGGACCTGGCGAAAAAGATGCCAGGAAAACTTGCGGAACTGAAGGCTCTTTGGGAAAAGGAGTCTCGGCGACTAGCCCGGCAGGCAAAGCAGCAATGAGGGGCCTCCGCGGCGGAGTGACGTTTCGGTCAAGCCTATTGGTGGCTGAGGATTTTCAGTTGAATCTTGTTTCTCAGTCCGGTGCATTGGTCCAGGAAAATAGAAAACGCCTGGTTGCCCCGCAAATCTTCCTCGGTTAATTCTCCTAGCGCCTCGAGTTTGATCTGGGTTACTTCGTCCAGGTAATTCTCTAGCTTCTTGATGTCGGTTGTACCGATTTGTAGTTTTTCGATGCGAAGCGTTTCTTGGAGGAACCAGTTGAGTCGGTCTTTTTGCTGCCCGAGCAATTCTTCAGCTTCCTGTTCCTTGAGACGGCGCCACCGCAACCAGAGCAGATAGAAGCCAGTCCCCAGTGCGACCAGCAATTCCTTAGTGGCGTTGATCGATTCCATGAGATTCTTGATCCATCCCATGTTGTCAGCGGGATTGAAATAGTCCTGGGCAACTGGATGCAGTCGCGTCGATATCCAAGTTGTGGCGGTGTCCCGCGAGATAAGTGTGGGAACTTTCAGCCGCAGGCTGTCCTCGTGGATCGCCTCCATGGCAGCACGGACAAGGCGATCCGAGGCGTCGTACCTGCAAACGAGGTAGGCCGTGGTGGCGATGGTTGGGATGGCCTGGGCGGGCAGCGGTTCGCGTTCGCCGTAAAGTCCGCGAGGCATTTCGACTTGTCTTAAGAAGGGATGTTCCAACTCAATGGCTGCGGCGTTAAGGATCGGTAAGAAATCGAATAGGTTACTGGCCATTAACTGGGAGAGGTCTGGATTTTCAATCCCGGTGGTTACGATCGCGCCGTCGAGCGACGGGTCCTCCAGCAAGTCCATGAAGTAGTGCTCGTTTGAGCCTAGGTCCTTGCTCGTGATGTCGAAATGTTCCAGAACATGCAGGGCACTTTGGCGTGTACCGGACCCGGGTGGTCCGAGAGCGATGTTTCGTCCTGCTAAATCACGAATGGAGGAGATATTTTCGCTGCGACGGACGATCACGAAAAGGAACTCTGGAAACAGCGGGGTGACTATCGCCAGGTTTTCAACGGGAACGGAGCCCGCCTGGACGATGCCCAGTTCTGCACGCTTCTTCAACAATCGCGTGTAGTTCTCCTGGGATCCAGGAGTGCTGGTAACGAACACGGGGCGACCTGTCTTGGTGCCGAGAAACGGCGGTAGGTCATTGCCAAACTTGTGGTAGAGGCCACCCTGGTCGCCGGTGGCGATACGTATTGTGCGAGGCAGGCGGTCCCGCCCAAAGAACCAGGCGGTCAGTGACGTCACGAAGATGATCAGCATGCCCAGGGAAATCCAGTTGCGAATTCGCTTGGTGGTGATTTTGGACATCAGGAATGCACCGTGGCAGAGGATGGGTCGCTGCTCGATCACAGCAGCACCGCGTTGTTAGTGGTGAGCCTATTTTAACGGTCGGCGGGGGCCGTGACTACTTGCTTGGTGAAAGGATGTTGCCACGCTGGGGCTGTGTTAGAATGCGCTGGCGCAATAGTACGAAAAAAAGAGGCAGGTTCGTAACAGTAAAACCCAGTCGTAGGGGAGAGAAATGATGGTTGCAAAAGTGCTTGTCGGTCTCATTTGTATGGCGTCTATGCTCGCCAGCAGCGAACTCTTATCCGAAGAGCCGGATCACTTGTTGTTTTTACGGTACGCCAAGAGCCCGGTCGTGGAGGCCAATTGGACGATAACCAAGGCTCGACGAATCTACCAGGGAGCACCGGCGAGTCACGAAGACCGGTATCGCGTCATTCCCTGTGTTGTTCGACTGTTGGATGGAACGATTGTGGTGGCAGTGGAACCAGGTAGCAACAAACCGATCTTCATTCGTTCGACCGATGGCGCGAAAACATGGTCGAAGCCTTACCGGGGAGTCTTGGGGGAGGGGGTTCGCACGATCAGTAACATTGGGATCCGTAAGGATGGTCGCATGATGGCTGTTTCTGAAAAGCCGTTGCGACTGGCATATAGCAAGGACCACGGTAAGAGCTGGGTCGCCGGAGAACCGATTGCGGCAGGCCCGTTAGGCAATGCCTGGGTGTGGACTGGCGGGCGGCCGTTGGAGTTGAAGGACAAGACGCTGCTGATCCCCGTCGCGGGGTACTTGCAGTCCGGCTGGTTGAGCTCTGGGGTGGCGCGCAGCACCGACCAGGGGAAGACGTGGAAGTTTTCGATCCTCGGTCATGGTAATCCAGAAAATGAAATGATTTTTAGTGAGCCGACGATTGCTGAACTGGCTGATGGCACGCTGGTTGCCATGCTGCGAACCGAGGATAAAGCGGAACATGTTCCGGGTGAGCCGCGTGGTAATCGCACTGGCCTGAGTCGCGTCAATAGCTTTGATGGCGGGAAAACTTGGACGAATCCTATTGAAAGTCTTACGGGTTCGCATGGAGCGGTGGCGGCGCTGCCGGGAGGCATCCTGTTATGTGGCTATCACCGAGCGCCGCGACTGGCCTTTAGTAGCGATGCTGGGCGCACCTGGTACGCCAATAAACTATGGAAAACCGAGAAGCCGCGCAGTAACTGGGGATGGTACTCGGTGGTGGAGGCCGTTGATGAAAATACGGCAGTAGCCATCATCAAGGAGATGAAGACTGCTAATACGATCCAAGCCTGCCTGCTCCATCGGCAGCCCTAGGTTGCTATCATTTACCGTGATTGTCCGACCATCAGCCGGCTGGTAGATTCAATCGACCTTCGTTTGACAAGAGAAAGTGTATGCAAGACGCTCCCGTTAACTTGGCTCATGTGCTTGAACACGCAGCCCGCTTTCATAGCGAAGTAGAAGTTGTCTCACGACTGGTCGAGGATGATTCGATCCATCGCTATACCTATGCGGACTCTTATCGTCGAGCTAGCCAGCTGGCTAATGCACTGCATCGATTGGGGATGGAATTCGGGGATCGCGTGGCCACGCTGGCCTGGAACACCTTTCGGCACCTGGAAGCCTGGTATGCAATTACCGGCCAAGGGGCCATCTGCCACACGGTCAATCCCAGGCTCTTCCCGCAGCAGATCGATTACATCGTTAACCATGCTGAGGATACGATCGTGCTGGTTGACTTGACGTTCGTTCCGTTGTTGGAACAACTGCAGGAGAAGCTCGGATCGGTCAAATAATTCATTGTGATGACTGATGAAGCCAATATGCCCG
>CAZXJC010000281.1:0-12261 GCA_964640885.1 uncultured Pirellulaceae bacterium
CAGTGGTGGCCGCAGTCGTGGTGGCAGTGGTGGCGAACGTTCGGGACGTGGCGACAGTGGTGGCCGCAGTCGTGGTGGCAGTGGTGGCGAACGATCTGGACGTGGCGACAGTGGTGGCCGCAGCCGTGGTGGCAGTTCTCAACCTGACACTCCAGATTCCTATCGATTCAAAACCGTCGGCGAAAGATTGCCCGAAGGTCAGCCAGACTGGATTAAAGACAATGACGCTAAAGGTGATGGCCAGATCAAGATGTCTGAATACGCCAAGCAGTGGAATGCGAAAATGCTCGATAGCTTCGACAAATTCGATTTTGATGCCGATGGCGTGATTACACCACAAGAATGCCTCGATGGCAGCGACGAGGGAGCAAAATACGGTGTCGAATCATGTAGCCGTTCCTCGCGTGATAGTCGATCTTCGGATCGGCGAGACTCCGATCGCAAAGATGACGGGAAGAGCAGTTCTAGCTCGGAAAAATCCAGTTCCAATTCGAGATACGCTGGCTATCTGCGAACCTACGACGCTAACAAGGATGGGGTGCTGGAGAAGGAAGAATGGTCGAAAAGTAGATATATTAAAGAAGATTTCGATCAGGATGGCGACGGCAAGTTAACCCTGGATGAACTGACCAAGGGTTTTAACAAGAACAAGAAGTAATCGTTCATCGATTCCCCCCTTCTGTCACGACGATTTGTGGCAACTGACCAACTCCGGTTACAATGGAAATCTGCGTCAGTGTAAGAAACAACTCTTCCCCGCAAGGGTCGTTTCTCGGTTGTGGATAACCCTCGGACACTGGTACTAGCGTTCCCGGTTACGTTTTCGGTTGAAGGTTCAGTCGTCCATGGATATCTTGTCTCCGCGACCACTGTTGATTGCCTGCCAACGGATTTGTTTCCTGGTGAGTTGGCTAATCCTAACAAACCTCTGGGCAGCGCCGCCGGAAGCTTCTTCTCTCGCACCGACTTTGCACGTCGCACCAGCCACCATTGAACTGGGCGGTTTTAATCTCCAACAACAAATTCAAGTAACGCTTCGCAACCAGGGACCCTTTGTTCGTGATGTAACCCGTTCTGCTCAGTTGCAATTGGACAATGAAACAATTGCCACGGTCAGTCGGGCAGGTGTCGTGCGAGCCAAGTCAACTGGCCAGACCGTGCTGCATATCACGGTCGACAATTTGCAGGCCACCATTCCCGTTGTTTCAACTGGTCTTTCCCAGCAAGCTCCACTTCATTTCCAGCGGGATATCCTTCCGCTTCTCTCGAAGCTAGGCTGCAACAGCGGCGGCTGTCATGGCAGGCAGGCAGGCCAAAACGGTTTCAAGCTTTCTGTCTTTGGATTTGACCCGCGTGCCGACTTTGAAGCGCTCACCCAGGAAGCACGGGGACGCCGCCTGTTCCCGGCTGCTCCAGATCGCAGCCTGCTACTGCGCAAAGCAACAGGCGACCTCCCTCATGGCGGTGGACAACGCATCCCTGCAGACTCCGTAGACCAGCAAATCCTGCTTAGCTGGATAAAACAAGGAGCTCCCTGGGGACAACCAGGCGGTCCAGTCCTGGAGAAACTGGTTATTCAACCGGAACAGGTTCTGATGAAACCATTGCAATCCCAGCAACTGCTAGTGACCGCTGTCTACAGTAACGGCAGCCGCCGCGATGTCACCGCAGCTGCCTCTTACTCCAGCAACCAGTCCGTGATCGCTGACGTCGATGAGACCCAACAAATCAAGACGGGTAAACACCCGGGCGAAGCTGCCATCACAATCAACTACATGGGAAAAGTAGTCGCCTCGCGTGTTCTGATTCCCCGACAAAATCCGCAACGAGGGTTGAAGCCATTACCCATCGCTAACAAGATCGATGCACTGGTCGGGCAGAAACTTGATGCGCTCGGGCTGCAACCTTCGGTCGCTGCTAAGGACAGCATCTTTCTCAGGCGACTCTACGTAACTACTATCGGCACGCTTCCCACGGCTAGCGAACTCACCGCCTTTCTTAATGACAAGGATCCGCAGAAACGTCAGCAGCAAATTAAACAGGTTCTGGAACGGACTGAATACGCCGATTACTGGACCCTTAAATGGGCTGATGTGTTGATGCTCAATCCGGAAAAGATGGGACCAAGGGGTGCCTACGAGTTTCACCATTGGTTGCGTCAACAGATCCAAACCAATCGTCCTTACGATCAGTGGGTTCGCGAATTAATTACCGCCAGCGGTAACTCCGGAAAGTACGGCCCCACTAATTTTTTTCGGGCTGCCCCAACTGCCGAAGATCTCACTAAGACCGTCAGCCAGGCCTTTTTAGGTATCCGCATGGATTGTGCGCAATGCCACCATCACCCCTTCGAAAAATGGGGCCAGGAAGACTTTTATGGCCTGGCCGGCTTCTTCTCGGGACTGCAACGTAAGCCCCTACCGAACGACCGAATGCTAATCTTCCACCCAGGGCATCAAGCAACCAAGGTTCCGCTCAGCAACCAGCCGGTCCCCACCCAGCCGCCGGGTGGCCAGCCGCCAGAAGGGCTTGCCCAGGGCGATCCAAGAATCCAACTCGCCGACTGGATGGTTTCTGCAGAGAACCCCTATTTTGCTCGCCTGGTCGCTAACCGTCTCTGGAAACACTACCTTGGCCGCGGACTAGTCGAGCCGGAAGATGACCTGCGATCAACCAACCCGGCAACCAACGAGCCACTGCTGGACTACTTGGCCCAACAAGTCGTCGCATCAAAATATGATCTTAAGCAGGTCACCCGCTTAATCCTGGAGTCGAACACCTTTCAGCTTTCCGGCAAGCCCAACCAGTTTAATTACGACGATAACCAGTATTACTCCCATTACCTGGTCCGACGGCTACCGGCAGAAGTGCTGCTGGATGCCATTTCCCAAGTCACTGATTCTCCGGAACAATTTGCTGGCATGGCTCCGGGAACGCGGGCCATCGAATTATGGGATAATCGCCTGCCCTCGTATTTCCTTGACACTTTCGGACGCTCGCTGCGGGAATCACCCTGTGAGTGTGGTAAATCGGGTGAGCCAACCATGGCGCAAGCCCTGCACCTGATGAATGCCCCCGAAATCGAAGCCAAGGTTACCGCGGCCAGCGGTCGCGCCCGACAACTGGCCAAAAGTGACCTGAGCCGACAGGAAATCACCAATCAACTCTGCCTGAGTGTACTTGGCAGGGCTGCCACTGAGCGTGAACAAATGGTGGCCCAGGAGTTATTCGAGCAGCAATCACGTCAAACAGCGACAGCTGACCTGATGTGGACACTGATTAATTGTTACGATTTCCTGTTCATCCACTAATACCTGATTACCGTTGTCTCCTTTGCCGGAAAGGCCTTCTCATGTCGATAACACCTGAACTGAACAACCCGTTCTCCTCAGTGACTGGCGGGGGTATGCCACGACGTGACTTCTTGCGTTTTGGATCACTTGCAGGGATCGGCCTGGCTGACATCCTCCGCATGCAACATGCTTCGGCTGCCGGTAAACCCGCCGGCAAAGACATCAACTGTATTTTCATCTTCATCGTTGGTGGCATGCCGCAGCAAGACATGTGGGACCTGAAACCGGATGCACCGGATGGTATTCGAGGGGACTTCAAGCCAATTTCGACACGGGTTCCCGGTGTGCAAATCTCGGATGTCTTACCCAAGATATCCAAGGTAACCGACAAACTGGCGATCCTCCGCAGCATGACCCACGATGATTCGGACCATGGCCGTGGTTTTCACATCATGATGACCGGGAAAAAGGCCGGCGCCGGAGACTTTAACGGCAACCAGAATAACAACCAGCACCCCTGTCTTGGATCAATGGTCGCTCGCCTCGGTAAGCCTGGCCCCTTGCCCCCCTACATTTCCGTACCAAACTTCCTCAACAGTGGCGGACCGTCATTCCTCGGCCCCAGTTACGGTCCTTTCACCATCACTGCCGACCCCGCAGCTCCCGAATATTCTGACCGTGACATTGGTTTGCCAACCTCGGTTACTGACAATCGCAGTCAACGACGGCGAGCTGCTCTACAACGCATTAATCAATTTGAACAGAGTGTTGAAGCTCTCAGTGACCAGGTGAAATCGCTAGATGTGTTTTACGAAAAAGCCTACAACATCATGACGTCACCGCAGGCCAAGCAAGCCTTTGACATCGAACGCGAACCGGAAAAGACACGTGAAGGCTATGGCATGACCAGCATGGGACAATGCTGCTTGCTGGCCCGACGCCTGGTCGAAGCCGGCTGTCGATTTGTCAGCATTGAAAACGGGCACTGGGATACCCACCGAAAGAATACTTACAGTTTACGGGACCTTCTCTGTCCCAGCTTCGACCAGGCGATACCGGCACTTTTAAACGATCTCTCCGATCGCGGAATGCTAGAAAATACGCTGGTTGTCGTTACCACAGAATTCGGTCGTACGCCCCGTATCAACCCACTGGCCGGCCGCGACCACTGGCCCAATGCCTTTTCAATCCTGATGTCCGGGGCAGGGCTGAAAACCGGTTTGACAATCGGAAAGACAGATAAGACAGCCAGTGAAGTTGTCGATCGGCCCATTACCCCACAAGACATGTGTGCCACGATCCTGAAGGTGCTCGGCATCGACCACCAGCAGATGCTCCACACGCCGCTGGGACGTCCCATTCCACTGGTGGACCATGGCAAACCAGTTCATGAATTGTTCGGCTAACAGAATCTCCAGCAAACGGCCCGTATTATGAACCTACAGTCAACTGGATTCCGACAAACAAGCTTGCTGGTTGTCCTGCTCAGCTTGCCGATCCTGTCTGCCTCTCTGCTGGCTCAACCTGTCCCCAGTAAATCGCCGGGCAGTACTCATATTTTCCCGGCCGGTGGCAAGATTGGCTCAACGGTAAAAGTACGAGTCGGTGCCGAATGTACTCCGCCAGGGGCTCATTTTCACCTCAGCGACCCACGACTGAACGCCCCCCCACTATTAACAACCCGCTCCCTGGTACGAGGCGAAAAATCACCCCGCCGCGTTCCAACTGAAATCCCAATTACCTACCCGAAGGAATGGTTGTCGCAGCTAACGATCCCTGCAGAAATCGGGCCGGGCGTGGTCTACTGGAAAATCAGTTGTGCCGCTGGAGGAACAGCCTGGCGACCTTTTGTACTCGGCACGCTCCCTGAATTCCTGGAAAGTGAATCAAACTCTACGCGACAAACTGCCCAAGAAGTCTCAACCCCCGTCACCATTAATGGACAGATTTATGGAGAGCGGGACGTTGACTATTACCGTTTTTCACTAAACACAGACCAGTTGATCGTCTGCGAAGTCCTGGCAGGACGAATCGGTTCCTCGCTCGATCCGATTGTCGAGTTCCTTGATGCAACTGGAAAAAAACTCCCCACGACGATCTGTCACATCGGGAGTGACCCCGTATTGGCCCTGAAAGCGCCCGAATCCGGAGATTATTACCTGCGTGTTGCTAATATCTCTTATCACGGTAGCGCATCACACGTTTATCGACTCAATCTCACTCACCAGCCAATGGTCCAAGCCGCTTTCCCGCAGGGGGGAGAGCAAGGGACAAAGCAGCAAGTCCAGTTCCTGTTGTTCGATGGCACTCCCCAGGGCACCCTGGTCAAACAAACCGTCGATTTCCCCAATATCCCCGTGCCCGCTTCAACATCTTTCCAGTTTCAACCAAATAAGCAGTGGCAAGCAACAACCCTCTCGGTCAACACCAACAAGACTCTGTTAGAAAAAGAACCTAACGACCAGGACCAGCAGGCCATGCCACTTGTGTTGGGAAACGCGATTCACGGACAGTTCGCCAGCAAAACGGACCAGGACTGGTTTCGACTAGCTGTCAAGAAAGGAAGTCACTACAGCATTACTTGCGAGGCCGTGGCACCACTCTACCAGGCGAACCCCATCATTACGCTGTTCGATCCCAGCGGTAAAAAACTCAAGGAAGTCCGCAGCGTAGAAACCAGTGGCCGCACACAATTCACCTGGAAGGCAACCAGTGACGAAGACTTATTGCTACGAATTCGCGACCTCGGTTTCGGTGCCCGGGGCGGCTTTAGCCTGATCTACCAATTAGACGTCTCTTCAGCAGTTCCCGATTTCCAACTGCACATCCCCAGTCAACACCTGCAAGTCCTACAGGGAGCTAAAGCCACTGTCGATCTCGAAGTGACTCGTTCCGGGTCGCTAACAGGTCCGATCCAGATCAGTGCCACCAACCTGCCCCCCGGAGTGAACTTGGAAAAGCTTGAAATCCCGGCCAACAAGAATAAAGCCAAGCTGGTCTTCGTAGCCAGTGACGATGCCGTCGCTAAGGGCCTAACCATCCAAATCATCGGTACCGCTACCTCCGGCGACAATCGCCTGGAAAGGACGGCCCGTATCGGTCACCTGGGAGTTGATTCCGAAGGGCGCAGCGTTGGCGCCGCTACCCTCGAACAGATTCCGCTGACCGTCCTGCACAAACCTATCTTTCGACTTTACTGCGCTGAAGCTTACCTCTATGCCCATCGGGGATCCGTTTTTCCCTACCTGATGGAAATCGAACGGCAGGCCGGTTTCCAGGGAAAGATCACTCTCCAAATCGGTGATCGCCAGAACCGAGACCTGGACGGGATCCAAATGCACGAAGTGGAAATTCCAGCCGAGAGCACCCAGACGATGCTACCCATTTACCTGCCGGAAACCATGCATATTAATATCCAGTCACAGTCTCAACTGTACAGCCAGGCCTACGCCACCTTTACGGATCAACACGGCCAAGAACAGACTTTCCTGGCTGTGTCCGAAAAGCGCAACATGCTGCGGACGCTTCCCCCGGTGGTCAAGCTGAAGGCGATAGACAAGCAACTCAGTTGCTCAACCGGTACCCGTGTTCGCTGCCGTTTAAAGTTACAACGGACCTCTAACTTCCTTGGCCCGATGGACCTTACCCTCGTCAGTGATCCAACCCGCTCGGACTGCTCCTTTGAGCCACTCAGCATCGCTGCCGGTCAGAGTGAAATCCAGTGTGATCTCCCAATGGGACAATTGACCGGTACCCGGCAACTGACCTTTCGAGCCACCGGCCAGATGGCGGGACAAACTGTGATTAGTGAAACCAGGGTTTCAGTCACCGTCGTCCAGAAAGAGCCGTAAGCCAGAGACTAACTGGTACTGGCACCTCTCAACCCCACAGCTGGTTTTTTAAGGGCGAGGAAAATGCGCCTCGAACGTGTTTAATCATCGGCCGGCGGGAAGTTTCCGGCCAAGTCAATCCAATGACATCGAAACGAACCGGGTATCCCAACAGACGCTGACGCTTGAGATAGACCAGTGCAAGTCGAGCCAGGCGTCGCTGCTTGCGGTCATCTACAGCCTCTGCGGGTAAACCTGCCTGTTCCGACCGACGCGTTTTCACTTCCACAAAGACAATCGTACCTTGATCAACAGCGACCAGGTCCAGTTCTCCCAACAGTTCCTGGGACCTACTGGCAAGAATCTGCCAACCCTGTCGTTTCAAGTATCTGCGAGCTATCTGTTCACCGCGTAATCCGAGTGAATGAGGCTGTCTCAAACGGCGCACCCTGAGCGCCGGCAAACCCCAATTTCGAAAGCTGTGGCAGATTGGCCCCAGTAACTGCACACCCCAACGCAACAGATCCTTCATCTGGTCCCGGGTGTCAGGAAAATTAAACCCTTGGGCAACTGCCCAATCAGGTTCGGCGCCGCTCTTTGAGCCGCGTTGCCTTGCCGACTCGGTCTCGTAAGAAATACAACTTGGCCCGCCTCACGGCGCTCGACCGTTGTACCACAACACTATCTATACGCGGCGAATGTAGCGGGAATTTTCGTTCCACGCCCTCGCCAGCCACAATCCGGCGGACGGTAAACATCTCTCGACTGCCACCACCATTGCGAGCAATAACGGTTCCCGCGAAAACTTGTACGCGTTCCTTCTCACCTTCGAGAATCTTGGTGTGGACTTCTACCAGGTCCCCAATCTCAAATTCGGGCACTTCTGTCTTTAAAGAATCTTTTTCCACCAGGTCCATCAACCGTTGGTTCATCGCTCAAACCCTTATGAAATGCTTATCGTTTCCAGCAGTCTTATCTTCTCTTATACCAGTCCTGATCCAAACAGGCAAACTCACTGACTTCCCTCACCGGGGTTATTTTCTTGCTTCAACAAATCGCCGCGGCGTTCTTTTGTACGATCCACTGTTTGTTCAGCTCTCCAACGAGCAATCGCCTCGTGATCCCCACTTAATAGAACTTCCGGAACATCATGGCCCCGGTATTCACGAGGCCTTGTATATTGCGGAAACTCCAATAATCGATTTCCCGAGGAAAACGAATCATCGACATTGCTTGATTCATCTCCCAAAACACCTGGTATCAGTCGCATCACGGAATCGACCAAAACCATAGCAGCCACCTCACCTCCGTTGAGAACATAATCCCCAATGGACAATTCTGTCGGCTGCAAAATATCAATGATTCGCTGATCAAAACCCTCGTAACGACCGCAAATCACGATCAGTCGAGGAACCTCTACTAATTCTTCCACCACTCTCTGGTTCAGCGGTTTACCTTGGGGTGTCAAAAGGATCAACTCCGCTGGTTCATCTGCCAGCTTCCTGACTGCCTCCACACACTCCACCACGGGACCGACTTGCAACACCATTCCAGGACCACCGCCATACGGTCGATCATCCACTTTGTGATGCGGGTCACTAGACCAATCTCGCATGTCATGGACATGCACATCCAAACATCCCCGCTCGATTGCCTTCCCGAGTAAACTCTGTTCCAGGTATCCGGAAAAAATCGGCGGGAACAGCGTTAGCACATCAAAACGCATTACGCGTTACCCACTCTCCTCTTCCGTTGACTCCTCTGCCGATTCTTCAGCCGGTGCTTCTTCAGCCGGTGCTTCCTCCGCCGGTGCATCCTCGGCAGGTGCTTCCTCGGCAGGAGCTTCTTCAGCCGGTGCTTCTTCAGCAGGAGCTTCTTCAGCAGCTGGCTCTTCGGCCGGTGCTTCCTCGGCAGCTGGCTCTTCGGCCGGTGCTTCCTCGGCAGCTGGCTCTTCAGCCGGTGCTTCTTCAGCGGGTGCTTCCTCGGCAGCTGGCTCTTCGGCCGGCGCTTCGTCGGCCGCTGCTTCGTCACTTGCCTCGGCTGCGGGCTCCTCTTCCGGAGTCACTTCTTCCGGTTTGGGTACCGGTTCCGGTGGTGGAGCCTGGGGCTTCTCTGTCTTGAGTCGTTCCAGGGCGGCTTGCTGTTTTTCAAGATGCGTTCCTTCGGCACCATATTTCTTGATCAATACGCCAACCTTGTCACTGGGTTGAGCTCCTACGCTGAGCCAGTAGGCGATTCGTTCACCATTTAAGACCGCACGAGCATCTGTATCTCGGATCATGGGATCATAATGTCCCAATTCTTCGATTACTTTACCGTTACGGGGAGCATGTCCATCCATCGCACAGACGCGATAAAACGGTCGATGTCGCCGACCAAGCTTTTTGAGCCGAATTCGCACTACCACTAAAAATCTCCTTATGGATCGCTGATCCGTTAATTTCAACCCTCTTTTTTACCCTGAAATGCGTTTGACTGCTATCCGCCCTCCATTGAATTATCGCGTCAGTCTTAGTCCTTCATTTTCTGCTGACGACGCATTTTTCGCAGCTGTTTTTCCCGTTGTTTACGATTTTTACGTCTTTCCTGCGCTGACAGTCGTTTTCCGGTGGTTCCTTTCGGTTTCTTGCCCTGACCGGACGGATCGGAGAGAGCAGAGTCTTGCAATTCACGAATGGTGTTCATCCGCTCCTTCATTCCCTTGCCAGCCATCCCCTCCATCATCGGTTTCATTTGCTGGTATTGTTTGACCAGTTGCGTCACTTCATTTGTCTGAACGCCGGCACCCTGAGCGATTCGATTTCTGCGACTTGGATCAATCAGCTTGGTATTACGTCGTTCATCAAGCGTCATGGAATTAATAATTCCCATGGTCCGTCGCACGCTCGACTCGGTATCCCCATCCTCCATCATCTTGTTGACGTCAGCCATCGGGCCACCCATCATGCCGAGCATCTTTTTCATTAGCCCTGGTTTCGCCATGCTGGCCAATTGAGACTTGAAGTCGTCCAGGGTAAATTCTCCCTTCGAGAGCTTTTCCTCCAGCTCTGCCTGGGCTTTTTCGTCAACGACCTGGCGAGCCATATCGACCAGGCCCAGCACATCACCAAGTCCGAGAATTCGTCCAGCCATACCCTCTGGCCGAAAAGGCTCGAGGGCATCAAGATGCTCACCGGTTCCAATAAACTTGACTGGCACACCGGTGACATGTTTTACCGACAGCAACGCTCCACCACGGGCATCACCATCGAGCTTGGTCATGATGACACCATCCAGTTCCAGGGCTTCATTAAACGCCTGGGCACTGTTAACAGCATCCTGTCCGGTCATTCCATCAACCACCAGGTAGACTTGATGGGGTTGTACACGATTATCAAGTTGCACCAGTTGATCCATTAACTCCTGGTCAATGGCCAGTCGTCCTGCCGTATCAAGGATGACCACGTTGGCCCCCTGCTCGCCGGCCTGAGCAACTCCGCGACGGCAGACTTCAACGGGGTCAGTGGCCTCGGTATCCGAAAACACCGGGATATCCAACTGCTCACCCAGCACATGCAATTGGGAGATGGCGGCTGCTCGTTGCAAGTCGGCTGCGACCAACATGGGCTTACCACCAGCAGCAATGATATTCTTGGCCAGCTTCCCACAGGTCGTCGTCTTTCCAGAACCCTGCAAACCACAGAGCATCAAGACGTTGACATCGTTCGTCAGGTGCAACGACTCATCGACAGGACCTAGCAGGTCAATCAATTCATCCCGCACGATACCGATGACATGTTCGCTGGGATCCAGCGCCACCAGTACATGTTCACCCATGGCCTGGGCTTTTACCTTGGCCATGAAATCCTGCACGACGGAATAACTAACATCCGCATCCAGCAACGATTGCTCAACCAACTTAAGCCCATCGACCATGTTAGCTTCGGTCAAACGACCCTTGCCGCGCAAGGTCTTAACGGCAGACTGTATTCCGTCTTGAAGGCGTTCAAACATGGTAAACCGCTGTCCCTGTCAGCAAACCCAATGGGTCAAAGGTAAGGAGCGTGCAAAGGGCTATTCTAGCGACCCTGGCCTGTTTTTGTAAATGCGCCCGCCTCTAGGAAACCAAAACGCGAGGTAGACTTGGCGGTTGTAGAACAGGCACCCCTGTCAGCTAAGGTGCAATGGTTTGCGACAACAGGCCAACCGCCTGCCCATTTTGCGAACTCACTTCCAGTGGCACTGTAAAGACAACGCTCCCCATCCGGCAAAGTCCAGTGCCATCCGTTTGGCAGTAGTAGTAGTTCAAGGAGACCGTTACCGTATCGCGGCCCTCGGCAGCGACAGGCAGTAAAACTTCGAACTGGGCACTCGGCTTAGCCACCGTCTGCTTGCCTAAGCCATCTCGCTTAATTGCTCCAGCATTCGATTTCGCGGCTGTGTAGTAAGCCAGCGGAGCCAGTTCGTTGATCTTCCAGTTTTGAGGCAACTTCAATTGCACTTTAAGTCGAACCTGGCCGTCGCTGGGCTTGAGCACCAGCGGCGCAACCTGAACTTTCTTGGCATTGGCAAAACGTGGACTGGTCGATTCGATCAACTCCGGTGGCTTAACACCGGCTAGTTTCAGTGTTTTGACCTGGCCGCTGCTAATATCAATCGTGCGAATAGCGTGGTTATTGGTATCAGCTACGTACAGCGTATTTCCGGCGATCGTAATTCCGGACGGTTCATCGAAGAGACCTTTGGCATCGTCAAATCCCGGTTCTTTCTCTCCTGCACCAACAATGGTGCGAGTCTCACCGCTCTTGGCATCGACCACCTTAATCTTATTGTTGTAAGTATCAGCGACGTAAATCTTGTTATCCTGGTAAACCACTCCCAGGGCATGCTGCAACTTAGCCTTCGACTTAGGCCCATCCACGTCACCAAAATCAAACAAGCGTCCTGCGGGTTCATCATCCGAGCCAACCACGGTCCAAACCTTCTCTTTCGTGTCAAACGGGACTGCCCGTATCGAACTCCCCTCGCTATCCGCGACAAACAGCCATTTACCATCGGATGTCAAACCACTCGGTAGGGCAAAGGAGGAAATGCGGGTGCCCGCTGTGCCCTGGCTGTAAGGGGTCTGCGGCAGCAGGAGGCCATCCATAATGTCTTCG
>CAZXJC010000282.1:0-4179 GCA_964640885.1 uncultured Pirellulaceae bacterium
ACTGGCCATGTCCAAGTCTACAAGTTTGATGGAACCAGTTGGCTGCAGCAGGGAGCCGATATCGATGGCGAAGCGGCCGGGGATCTCTCTGGCCAGTCGGTCTCTCTCAGTGCTGATGGACTGCCCGAGGCGATCGGAGCGAATAGCAATGATGGTGGTGGAGCAAATGCTGGTCACACCCGAATCTTTGATTTCAACGGGACCGTCTGGGCACAACGCGGCACGGATATCGATGGAAATATCGGGGACCAGGCAGGCGTGTCGGTTTCGCTCAGCGACGATGGTGATACGGTTGCCGTCGGGGCTGTTCAACAAGTCGCCAGTCCTGGTGTGACGCGAATTTACGATTGGACGGGCGCTGCTTGGGCGCAGCGGGGTCTCGATATCTCTGGCGCTGTTGCTGGTGACCAGTCGGGTGTTTCGGTCTCTCTCAGTGCTGATGGAGATACCGTCGCCATCGGGGCGGATTTAAATGATGCTGCTGGAGCAGACGCTGGCCAGACGAGCGTTTACCGATACATTGGTACCGCTAGGACTCAATTGGGTGGCGATATTAATGGAGAGGCGGCCGGTGACTGGTCTGGCCAGTTTGTCTCTCTCAGTGCTGATGGCAATACGGTCGCCATCGGGGCGCCACACAATGATGCGGGTGGTCCTGTGACCGACGATATCGGTCATACTCGAATCTACGATTACAACGGCACCTCCTGGAACCAGCGTGGAATCGACATCGATGGTGAAGCGGTTGGTGACATCTCTGGCTTTGGTGTAGCGCTGAGTGCTGATGGCGACACAGTCGCGATCGGGGCACATTTAAATGACGCTGGCGGGTCAAGTTCATCAGATCCTGGCCATGCCCGAATTTTCCACTATGACGGCTTTGTCAAGCACGATATCGATATTGCGGCTGATGGCGCGATCGACGTGATGGCCGGCGACATGGATGGAGATGGCGACATCGACATTATTGCTGCCTCCGAACTGGATAACACGGTAGCCTGGTACGCGAATGATGGTAGTGAAAACTTCACGAAAAACGTTCTCAGTTCGTCGATACTGGGTCCGACCAGTATCCACGTGCGAGATATTGAGACTCCGGCTGATGGGGACTTGGATGTCTTTGTCTCTGGCGCTGCCAATGATGTTGTTGCCTGGTTTGAAAACGACGGAACCGCGAATCCTGCCTTTGCTGTAACCACGATCACCAGTGGGGCCAACGGGGCGATGGATGTTCACGTGGAAGATATCGATGGCGACAATAATCTGGATGTAATCTCCGCATCGAGCCTGGATGATAAGATTGCCTGGTACAGGAATGATGGAATTCAGAATTTTGCCCGTGGCCAGAGTGTTCCTTCCAACCAGTTGTACTGGCAGGCACGACTGGGAGCCGACTATTCGTCCGAGCCTGTGCAATTGAGCCTGAACACCAACCTGACCTGGTCCTACTCCTGGGATCCCAATGGGGGCACAGCTGGATTCGGTAAGCTGGATGTGACCATTGGTACGGCAACTCAGTCGCTGGAAATGAGCGAAGCTCAACGGCTGGCGTTTGGTAGTCAAAACTTGGATTCGTTTGGTTTCCTCGGTGTACCGAACGCCGCTGTGACTGACGATCCCAACGCTTACGCCGATCTCTGGGTTGATGACGCCATCTATACCTCGGCGGCAGTCGAGGAACCTCATGTCTTAATCGAACCGGGTGACACAGAATCGGATGTGGCATTTAAGCTGCGAGACGAATTAGACAAGCTCGAACACTTTAGCGGTATTCCGCAACTGGGATCTCCGGAACGAGGTATTGCCGATGGCAACCTGGTGGCCATCGTACCACTGCAGCATCTCTGGACGAGTACGGGGACCAACGTAGTTGCGCACGACCTGGATGTGAGTTTCTCATTCGCGCAAACCGGTGCGATTGGAATCTATGACGAGTCCGAGATCGAAATGATTTCGACCGAAGAAACTGATACTGTTGATGTAATTGGCTCGCAACTGGCTAACAAGTTCAACATGTTGAGCCTTGATCCGACGGCAGCCACGCCGACGTACCTGCCTGGTGAGGACTGGCAAGGGATTGATGTCAGTTACGAAGGAGATCGAGTTAACTTCACGGGTGATGAGGTTTGCATCCTTACTCCCGCCGGCGATGATTTCCAGTCTTGTGAACCGATCTTGTTGACAGGACCGCAGTGGGGCGATTTCCGTGGCGTCCATGGCTTATTCCAGACGACGGCTACCGCGGTTTGGAAAGAAGGGAAGGACCGTGCGACCTTGGGAGGCGTTGCCCCGGGACATGTTCGCATTGGCCTCTTGACTGATGACGACTTGGACGAGGTTGTCGAACGGACTGCCGCTGTGATCAACGAGACGTATGGAGATGAGAGTCCCGCTTCTGCTGGTGGCGATACGCTTGAGTTGCACGGAGTTGAAATCAGCGAGGATTTGGACTGGTTGGACGTTAGTGGTGCTGGCCCCGGTGGCTTGGTAACCGGTATGGCTGAGTTGAACGGAACGATTTATGCCGTCAGTGACCAGGGTGGACTCTACACGATTAATCCGAACCTGGTTGACCCAGGTTTGAATGTTTGGACGAGCTACATTGATTCGTCCCGTACCGACTTGCTGGGGATTGAATTTTCCGGTCTGACGGCGGGGCCGCAAACTGTTGAAGGTGGCCTTTATTCGAATCTGCTCTTCGGTGTTACCGACAGTGGACGAGTTTATGCCTTTAACACGGCTGGAGAGTTGCAACCAATCTTTGCTGATAGTGCGAATTCAATTCAACTGCGGTACTGGGATGTTAACGAGGAAGAGGAAGTAGCGCTAACTGACGTTCGTGGCCTGGCCTTTTCCACGCTCGACAGGAACCTCTTCGAATTTACTCCCGGAGTACGGCCGACCACGCTACGCGATACACGAATCATTCCGAGCCTGGGCCTGGGGCAGAACATCAATGTCCAGCCCCCAACGCCACTCGGTACCTATCATTTCGGCGAAGGCCATGTGAATGGCACGCGGTTGACCTACGACTATGAAGGTGGTGCCCACGGTACGATCATCAGTAACGAATTCTCGTTGCGAGGTTACAACGGCCAGGATCGCCCGATGTTGTTCTTCGATTACTTTGTCGATACGGGTGCGGGCGACACTTTTGAGGTCTTTATCAGCGACAATGGTGGCAGTTGGATTCCACTACAGACCCTGGCAGCGACCGGTGGTAATACGCTCCAGGCACGCATACCACTTGACGGCTTCTCAGGTGCTGAGCACTTGAGATTGCGGTTTGATTTTTCGACCGGTGCCAAGGCGGCCGGTGGACCGCACACGACGGGTGATGAGTTGCGAGCCGTTGAGGGCCAGTACTTGCGAGACGGTGACCTCTTCTCGATGCTGACCTACGAGATGACGGATGGGATTTTCGACGCGGCGGTCTTGCCTAACACGCTGGTCATGTTGCCAGCCGGTGACGAGATTATCGACGAGGCAGGAGTGAACACGACACTGACCGTGGGTGGCACCTTACCCAATGGCGATCCCTGGAATATCACGCTGGAGTTTGATCTTGATGATCCGGCGGATGTGACGCCAGGGAATATCCGGGTACCGGTTGACGTGACCGATTCGGCTCAGGATATTGCCACGACCTTGGCAGCTGCGATTCCTGGCGGTGGCACCGATTTGCTCGGCAATGGAGCGATCTTCCAGGCTGGTGCGACCACCACGGCGGCGCAACCTGTCGAGATTTTTAATATTATCAACAATACTCGACAGGAGCCCAAGAGTTTTGAATCCTTTGAACTCGAGATGGGCTATACCTTTGTCGTTCCTTCTTCGGGTGCGATTGCCGATGGTGAGACGTTCGATGTTACCGATCATAATGGCACGACCCTGGTCTTTGAATTTGACTATGACGACCCGGCCAATGTAACTGGAACGAACGAGCGTATTTTCATTGAACAGTTTGAGTCCGCGGCCACCGTAGCTGGCAAGATGGCGACGGCGATCGAAGCCTCAGCGCTAGCAGTGACCGCCCACCAGCGCGGTGAACGGTTGAACCTCGAGATCAATGGGTTCAATGAAGGCGCCATAGCAGTCACGCTTAACGCGGTCGACACCAAAATCGGTTTGGAAGGCAGCTTTGGGACCACCAATGGTAGCGCTGTCTATGTGCATGAG
>CAZXJC010000283.1:0-4647 GCA_964640885.1 uncultured Pirellulaceae bacterium
CACCAACACGACGGGACGCTTGCAAGTCAAATCCACCCAGCGAGACTTCCTGTAACATAGCCACGTCACCAACCAACTCGTTACCTACGAAAGTCGTGTTACTAATCGAGGAAAAATTAGCGGCCCCCTCCTGGTTACTCACCGGCCAGTAACCATTAGCTCGCACATCCCAGGTCTCATTGACCAGCTCAGCGCTCAGACTGGCGATCGCAAAACGACTGCCGGTCTGAGTTTCACTCGCATCAACAGAGACATGCAGACCAAGAATTTGATCATCCGCAATCGACCGTCGGCCCAAACCAAAACTTCCACCAACATCTCCAAAATCGGTGATGTGCAACCGCATATCCAGCACACTCCCCAAGGCCGACGTTCGCAAGGCATTTAACGAAGTGTAACCAATCGGCTGACCAGCCTGCGTTCCGGTATAGTTGGCAGAGAATTGCCACCGATTTTCAAGCTGGCTGCCGATCCGCTGGTCAAAAAACTCCTCCATCGAAAGATCAAGTTCCGGGACGCTCGGACCAGTCCCTTCAACCGCGTTCTTGTTCACGTCTGACCCAGCCTCGTCAGCAGCCACTGCAGGTTGCTGCTGGAAAGCAACCGGACGAACCACCGGGGCCAGCTCAGCAGAACTCGAGAACCAGGAAGTGGGGAATTGCTGAGCAAACAGAACCGGCGCCAACAGTCCACCGGCGACCAACAATGTTAGCCAAGAATTCAGTACCGTTCTTTGTGGCAGGCTGCCCATGATGACCGTCTTCCGCCTACCGGCAAAACGCGTGCACAGCTAGCATTGCCGGCAGGTCAACATTTCCTAGTTGCTTCAAACAACCCATCTCTCCAGGTTTTGAGAGAGATTGCAAGCGGAGATCAGCCCATTTATCGGCTCATCGACAAGCCAATCATTAAGCCAATGCAGCAGGCCAAAAGATTGCCCAGCAAGCCCCGTGGCCGGGCAGTTACGGAACCGGGTCTTAATTCAAGTTCAGCGTCGCCCGAGCTTGCCGGCTCTTTCCCTGCTTGTCGGTTACCAGCAGACGAATCGTCCAAGCTCCCTTGCGATTAAATCGTGTCAAAGGAAGGGTGCCAAGTTGGCCATCGGGTACTGCTTTCTCACCGCTTGAGACAGTCATCCAGTCACCGTCAGCCGGCCTGGCTCCAAAACCAACCTGCAACTGGTATTTAGCTAAGCTGCTACCGCTGGCTTGTCCAAGTACCTGGATGGAGATCTTGTTCTCCTTCCGGACCGCTTTCACCTCAGAGATTCGGGCGAACAGGAAGTAGTCCGGGTCGGCTTTAACCGCTTGCTGGATACTGAGTACCCCGCTGCCGGTAAACTGATCCCAGCCGGGGGTTTCGACATCCTGGGCGCTCATGATGAGCATCTGTTTCACTTGCTGGGCTGACAACTCGGGTCGGCTGGAACGCAACAGCGAAGCAGCCCCAGCAACCAGCGGGGCAGCGAAACTGGTTCCACTGGCCCGATAAAGGTCTTGAGACTTACCGACCACGGCACTGCCTCCCTCGTAATCAGGATTCTCACCGGTATAGACAAGGAAATCAGTATCACGGGCCCGCAGGGCCAGGACATCCATTGCTGGAGCGGAAAGATCAACTGTCTGCCCCCAGTTGGAGAAGGGGGCACGGGTATCTTCCACGGTCGTCCCGGCTACGGTCAAAACACCCCGGCAACTGGCCAGGGCATATTTTGATGCATCACTTGACTTGTTCCCGGCGGCCACGATCACCAGCACATTGTTGGAGACAGCATAGTCAATGGCCCGCTGTTCAATACGACTTGGTTGAGCTCCACCATAGCTAATGTTAATGACTCGGGCCCCCTGATCGACAGCATAAAAAATCGCCCGGCTGATATCGACGGAATTCGCCTGGCCCAAGTAATTCGCTATCTTAAGAGCCATGATTTTTGCCTGGGGATTGATCCCAGCAATGCCCTGATCGTTCCAGCGAGCGGCGATCACACCAGCCACGTGGGTATCATGTCCTCCCTTATCGAGGACTTTAAAGTTGTTGTCCCGAAAGTTATAGCCAAACTGGTCATCGACATAACCGTTGCCGTCGTCATCCATGCCGTTGTACGGATCTTCAGCTGAATTCTGCCACATTTGCCCCAGCAATTCTGAGTGCGTCCAATCAACACCGCTCCCGATCACCGCCACGACACACTGATTTTCTGGCTTAATGTTTTTCAGCACTGTGGGCCACTCCGTTTTCCCTTGCTGCAAACTAACGCGTCGTAAGGCCCATTGATCGTAATATTTCTTACCCCAGGATCCACGACTGGTGTAATGAGGATCCTTGGGAGGCCCCACTTCCGCTTCCCTGGGAAGACTGACCTCGGCAAACCGAATTTGATCATTTCCGTCAGCAAGTTGATCGAGGTTCTTTTGCAGCTGGACAGGATCCGCTTTACGAGGAACACCATTGGGGCTGACAACACTCACCTCTAGAATCTGGATCGTTGAAGCACCACCAAGTCCATCCGGTAACTCCATGGCCTGCGATCGAATCTTCTTAACTTGCACGGTCGAATTCGCTGGCGCCGCACCCTGGACTGCCTTGACCAGTGAATCTGTTAGATCCAGGTTGGCTGCCGGTTGCTCGACTTCAACCACGATCGCATCAAGCTTAGGTCGGACGGGAAGAGGTGCCGCCCGAAACGGTTTCGGCATTGGCTGGCCGGCCGCAACCTGTTCTCTCTGGCGATGTTCTACCAACAATGGCTTGAAGGCGGCGGTCGTCCCTTGCTCGGACAACAGGGTAGCGACCGGAGAAAACGTCTCCGGTGTCGCAAACGCCTTCAGAACTCCCTCAGAAACAACCGAACGGCGGGCAGCTGTCTGCTGGTAATTTCTGCGAATCGTCTCCGCAATCTTGGTGGCTGCAGCCTTCCGTTCAGTGTCGTCTTCTGGCAAGTCCCCTGGCCGGGCGAACCCTTCGGTCAATCGCAGGTAAAGTGCATCAAGTGAATCCGTGATTTGCCATTGTTGATCCTCCTCCAATTCCTTCCACATGTCAGCTGTCCAGCTGAAGGGGGCCTCGGAAAGTCGCACCTCTTGCTGCTGGCTAACCACGTCCGGACCACTGATCGTTAGCGTGGCAACCCCGGTCCCCTGGACGGCAAATTTCCCCTCGGGATCTGTCTTTATCACTTTCGCATTGCTAGAACCAGCCGGCTGGGCCCCTGGTAAATCAATCTTGATCGACAAACCGACCACCGCAGTTCCACTGGTCGCGTCAACAACAGCACTTCCCTTGGTGACCGAGGCGCCAGCGAGCTCTGCATTCGCCAGCCGAGTCAGAATTGCAGGTGCAAATGCATGAAAGACTTGTGCTCGAAACTCCTGCGAATTACGCAGGTACTTCGCGATCGCAGGATCAATCGGCGCCGGTTTCGCAACCAGGTCATCAAGCACCTTGCCAATCGCCGCGGGAGTATTCCCGGCAGTCTGCAACTGCTGGCGAACGGTCGTCAAATAGTCGCGGAGTTCGTTAATCGTTTTTGCTGTTTCACTGGACAACGCGGAAATCACTGCCAGATCGGCATTAGTCCGGATATCGCCGGCGGTCAATTCGCCGACCAGTGGAGCTGGCAAAGCCCTGCCAAAAGACGTGATCTCAACGAGATCGCCAAGCGAAACAAGTTCCTCGTAGATAGCGTAACCCTGTCCGCCCACATCACTGGCGAAGAGAACATGGGCATCCTTCAGAACAGAATTGCGAGTCGGTTTCGCCTCAGCCTTGCCAGTTGAGGGCAGGGGCTTTGTGTCTTCGGCAACCAGGCAGGTAGACAAACCAGCAAAGAACAAACCAACGATAAGCAATTGAGATGCAACAGATCTCATGTCGATTCTCCCCTCACAGGAACACTCAGAACAATGCAATAAGCTGCTATAAAGTTATAACAGATTATTCCTCCACAACCGACGTTAACCGCTAATCCTAAAACGTGCGCAGTCCAGCGTCACAGAACCTGCCTGGTTCCATTTATTGACATCTTCACCAGTTACTAACGGGTTTAACAGGCCGGCTTGCGCAGCATGGAAAAATTTCCGCGGGCAACCACCACAAACCAACAAAGAAAAATCGCTAGGCCAGCAAGTCACTCACTACCTTGCCCGGTGATAATATGAATGGACGACCCTGGCGGTCATAGACATGCGTGCGAGGAGCAATCCCCAGCAAGTGATACATCGTCGCCGAAATGTCCCAAGGCCCAATCGGATCACGTAGCGGAAAAGCTGCCTGCCAGTCACTGGCACCAACCACAGCGCCACGTTTGATCCCACCACCAGCCATCACCAGTGAATAGACGTCCGGCCAGTGGTCACGCCCCGCATCTTTGTTGATCTTGGGCGTGCGGCCAAACTCACCGAGGGCCAAAACCAGTGTCGTATCAAGTAGCCCACGCTGATCTAAATCTGCCAGGAAAGCAGCTAACCCCTGATCAAACGGAGGCAACAGCTTGTCTTTTAACGTCGGGTAGTTCTTGGCATGCGTATCCCATTCTTCCCGGTTGGAGCGGGCCCAGTTGACGGTGATCAAGGGAACTTCCGCTTCCACCAACCGCCGGGCCAGCAGCATCGTCTGACCAAACTTGTGGCGACCATAGCGATCACGCAT
>CAZXJC010000284.1:0-3671 GCA_964640885.1 uncultured Pirellulaceae bacterium
AAATTTCCAATTAATGAAAAAAGTAAAATGGAATTTGGCTATGATGGGAGGATTATTGATACTGATGAAAAAATGGATTTATCTATAACAGATACATTAGGATATACATTGGAAGCTGATATAAACTCTTTATTTAAAAGAAATATTCATGGAATATATCTTGAATATGAAAATAAACTGCATGAAAAATTTAGTATAAAGCCTAGTATCCGATTTGAATATGCAGTAAGAGAAATTAATTATGAGAAACTAAATGAACGAACTGGTTATTATAACATCGAACGAGAATGGATAGATAGTAATAATGATCCTGACCTTGTTTTAAAATTATTACTAGATGATCGCCTTGGAGGAGATTCTCAGAAGATAGATAAGCCTGACCCTGAAATAGCCATATATCCAGATTTACATTTTACATATAATATTGCAAAAAAGAAAAGTATTCAGTTTGGAATGAGTAAGCGTGTAGAGCGCCCTGGATCATCTGGCCATGGTGGTGGAAAAATGCAAATACGTCCATTCCCAAGAAATCTATATGCTGAGGGAAATGTCTTTATAGGTAACCCATTCTTAAAATCAGCCTATACAACAACTGCAGACATATCATATAAGTCTCCTATACCGATGGGTTTTATGATGTTAAACGGACATTATTCTTATACTAAGGATCCTATTAAATGGGACTCTATGACTGATTATGGTACTGGTAAAAGTGTTACTACATTTTTGAACGCTGAGAGTGGAAATGAGTATGGAACTGATTTCTTTTTGATGATAATGGGTCAAACTCTTGGAGGAGGTATTACTAAATCTGAATTCACTCATTCTAATGAAGATCCAGATTTAAATGAAACTACTACTCATGTAAAAATGTTAATGGGAATTAATGTACATGAAAAATAAATTATATTCTTTGATTTTGAATTTGGATTTTACTGGATGAAATATACTACTGGAACTGGAACAATGTTTGGTGACAATGGAACGATATGGGGAAATGTAGGATTAGGAAAATCATTTTTTGATAATAAATTTAAAGTTTCATTAAAGCTTGACAATCTATTTAATGCTGGCGGATTCCAGATGGATGAAACATACTATATTTATCCTAGTAATGGAGATACATTTCTAAATGGTAGAAATTGGGGTAAGCAAAGAACAAATATGTCACATTCAGGAAGACCTCGCACCCTGACAATGAATTTTACTTATTCTTTTGGTAAAATGGAAGAAGATAAATATAGAGGGCGTAGTCATGATTCCGGTGGTGGTGGCATGGACATGGGATTCTAGTAATTTAAATTATGAATAGCCAGAAACTAAGGCCTTTTCATTTAGCATTTCCTGTTAAAGATTTAAAAGAAACTGAAATATGGTATACTGACATTCTTGGGTGCACAATAGGCCGACAATCAAATGACTGGATTGATTTCGATTTTTTTGGGCATCAGATTGTTGCACACCTATCTGATAATATTGAAAATATTCAAACAAATGATGTAGATGATGAAGATGTCCCCTGTAGACATTTTGGAATTATTCTCACTCTAGATGAATGGAAGAATTTAGTTTCTATTATAAAGGAAAAAGATCTTCATTTTGAAATCAAACCTCAGACACGATTTAAAGGAAAGCCTGGAGAACAATTTACACTATTTATAAAGGATCCGAGTGGGAATTTTCTTGAATTCAAAGCCTTTAAAGATGATAAATATATATTTAAAAAATGAGCAAGGAATATATTTTACAAAAACATCAATTTATAGCTCGAAATAAAATTGAAGTCTTTAATTTTTTTAAAACTCCAGAAAATTTAGAACAGATAACACCCCCAAATTTAAATTTTAAAATATATACCCCTTTGCCTATATTAATGGATACAGGGACTTTGATTGAATATCGAATTAAGCTACTGGGTATTCCTATTTATTGGAAAACATTAATAAATGAATATAGTCCTCCAGAATACTTTAGAGATATTCAATTAAAAGGACCTTATTCTAAATGGGACCATACTCACATATTTAAAGAATGTAAAAACGGAACAATGATGATAGATAAAGTTACTTACTCAATACCTTTAGGTATTCTTGGACAATTTGCTCGCTCTATATGGGTAAAAAGAGAATTGGATAAAATATTTAATTACAGATACAATATCATTGAAGAGATATTCAAAGGAGAATAGATGATGAATATTGCTGTATTTGGAGCTAGCGGATTTGTAGGTAATTATATTTTAAATGAATTAGACCATCATAGATACACATCTCAAATACTTATTAGGAGAGGTAGTGAAAATAAAATTAATCCTTCAAAAAATCATAAAATTATCATTGGAGATATATCTGATAAAAATGCAATAAAAAATACAATAAAAGATACTGATGCCATCATATATAATATTGGTATTATTCGAGAATTTCGAAGTAGAAAAATTTATTTTGAGGACATGCATCACAAAGGAGTAAAAAGAGTTATAGAAGAAGCAAAAAAAATGAATATAAACCGCTTCATTCTAATGAGTGCAAATGGAATTAAAAAAGATGGTACAGGATATCAACATTCAAAATATTTAGGTGAGTTAAAACTTATTAATAGCGATTTAGAGTGGACAATATTTAGGCCATCTCTAATCTTTGGAGACTCTAATGGGAAGGATGAATTTTGTGAACAATTAAAAAAAGATATGTTATCATTGCCTTTCCCAGCACCCCTTTTTCATAATGGGATTCTACCATTTAATGCGGGAAAATTTAAAATGTCCCCAATACATGTGAAAAATGTAGCTTCATTTTTTGTTAAATCTATTACAATGAATAATACTATACATAAAACTTATGAACTTGGTGGGCTAAACAATTATACGTGGAAGGAAATCATACATATAATTAGCTCTGCTTATGAAAAAAATAAATGGACTATTCCTGCACCTGTATTACCTATCAAAATAATTGCTTTTTTCTTAGAAAGATTTAAATGGTTTCCTGTAACTAGAGGACAATTAACAATGTTGTTGGAGGGTAATACCTGTGATAGCAAAAAAATATTTGAACAATTTAATATTGAACCTATTAAATTTCAAAAGGAATCACTCACATATTTGAAAAAATAAAATGGCATCAGAAAAAAGAATAGAAAAATTACGAACTGTCCTGCAAAATAGGCAACTCGACCTAAAGGTAATTTTAGAAGATGTCCATGATCCTCATAATGTGAATGCTATATATAGAAGCTGTGAAGCTGTTGGGGTAATGGATGTATTTCTATTATATATAAAAGAACAATTTCCTGATTTGAAATTTAATACTTCAGGCTCTGCGTGTAAATGGATTGATTTATACCAATTTTCAGATCCAAAAAATATAATTCCAGAATTGATAGCTGATGACTACCAGGTATATTCACTGGTACTTGATGAAAATGCCAAAACAATTTATGATGTAGATTGGAATAAGCCTTCTGCAATTATTATTGGAAATGAACACTCTGGAGTTAGCAATGAATCTCAAGATTTATCAACTTCAAACATCTATATACCTATGATGGGAATTGTTGAAAGTCTAAATGTATCAGTTGCTACAGCAGTTACCTTATATGAAGCTTCCAGACAGAGAAAAATATCAGGAAAATATCCAAATAATAATATTGATTCTAATTGGCTAGAAGAA
>CAZXJC010000285.1:0-9204 GCA_964640885.1 uncultured Pirellulaceae bacterium
TAAATTTGGTGCCAGTCTTGATCCGGGCCGATTGTGGGCGATGAATTGCCTGGCTCCAGCATGGATTTGTCGCCATTACCGGGCCAGTCAAATCGTAGCCCTCTCTACGGGTAATGTGTACCAACCTGTTTCTGCGGATACTGGTGGTTCCTGTGAATCCGATACGCTGGAACCACACGGGGAATACGCAATGGCGGCGCTGGGAAGAGAACGCACGTTCCAGTTTTTCAGTGAGAGCAATAAAACCCCGATGGCACTGTTGCGGCTCAATTATGCACATGACTTGCGTTACGGTGTGTTTGTTGATGTTGCCCAGCAACTGGTGGCTGAAGAGCCGGTCGATATTTCTACGGGCCACGTCAACATCGTCTGGCTGGCAGATGCTAACGCGATGACTTTACGGGGGCTGGAGCATTGCCAGGCACCGGCCCAGATCATTAACTTGACGGGCATGGAGACAGTTAACGTACGAACAGCGGCGGAACAGTTAGCTGCGGTGCTGGGCGTGACAGCAGAGTTTTCCGGGGAAGAAGGAGCGACTGCATTACTTAGTAATGCCACGTTCGGACAGGAATTACTGGGTACCCCGGAAATTTCTGCAGGGCAGGTGATTGACTGGACAGCGGACTGGGTGGGCAATAGTCGGCCGCTGCTCAATAAGCCAACTAAGTTCCAGGTGCGAGATGGAAAGTATTGAGAGATTGTTAAATAGCGCGGTATAAACGGAGCGTAAGTAAGCTTCACGGTTCCTGTCGAGTGGAATGGTGGAGTCGAGGGCAGCAGATTTCTTTTTGACAGGTACTAGACCATGCATCAAAACACCTACATCGAACGACTGATCGATTTGAGTGATCCGGAAGCAAATGTGTACTTGAACATGAGTTCCGAGGAAGCGGTCGAGGCGGTGGCTAGCGGTGATGCGCAGCGTATTGGACAGATCGACGGACAATTTGCCCTGGTCCAGAAGCAAGGTAAGCTTGTCCGCATGGCCCGTTCGATCGGGCGACCGTTACGGTATTTCTTGGCCAAGCAGGCAGCCGGACCTTGCCTGGTAGTCGCCGAGAGAATTGATGAGTTAAAAGCTTTTCTCGACCAGGAGGGTTTGGGCGATCAGTTTCATCCGTCCTATACCCGTATGGTACCGGCACATTACCTCGTCGAATTGGGCCTGATTGGTTGCCCGGATCCGAATCCCACCTATACACGGTTTTTTGATCCAGCTCGAAATCACTGGAGTACTGACCTGGATGAAATTGGAGCAGCCTATATCGGTATCCTGGCTGACGAGTGCAACCGCTGGTTGGATCGCATTGATCAGGCCGAACCGCTGGGCGTGCTTTTTTCCGGTGGTATTGATAGTGGTTCGGTTTTTCTGGTTCTGCATCACCTGCTCTTGCAGCGAGGTGAATCGCCGGCACGGCTCAAGGCTTTCACTTTGTCGATTCAGGGTGATTCACCGGACGCGACTCAGGCAGCGCAATTCCTGGAAGAACTGGATATGTCACTCTTCCTGGAACCAGTTGAAGTCAGCAGAGAGGATGTTGATTTTCGGGATGCGGTTCGCATTATCGAAGATTACAAACCACTCGATGTACAGTCAGCTACGATGGCTGTGGCGATCTGTCGTGGTATTCGCCAGCGCTATCCCGATTGGAAATACCTGGTGGATGGAGATGGTGGTGACGAAAATTTGAAAGATTACCCGATTGAAGAGAACCCGGAGCTAACCATTCGCAGTGTCTTGAATAACTTGATGTTGTACCAGGAAGGCTGGGGGGTCGACGCAGTTAAGCATTCCCTGACATATTCAGGGGGGCAGAGTCGTGGTCACGTGCGCACGTATGCACAGGCACGAGAATTTGGATTCTGTGGTTTTAGTCCCTATGCATTGCCAAATGTGATTGCGGTCGCTGAGGGAATACCGTTCGTGGAGCTAACCGACTGGGACCACCAGCGCTTGTACACGCTCAAGGGTGAGATTGTTCGCAGAGGTATTGAAGCTGTCACGGGGCTTCGGATGCCGATTTTTGAGAAACGACGGTTTCAAAACGGAACGGTTAGTGAGAGCTTGTTCAGGGAGTTGTTTCCAGCAGAAGAATCGGATTACCGAGCTGTGTTCGCTGAGATGTATTGACCGTTGCGTGGACAGTCGGCGACAGGTACGTGGTTCGTCGCTGCTGTGAACCGTCGTTATGATTAAAAACCTCCCTCATTTCAGCGATGCTCAAATCCTGGCCGCCCGTCCTGCCAAACAGCCCGTTGATCCACGGCGCCCCTATGCCTGTTTGTTGGAAGAGGAATATTCTTCCCACGGCCAGGTGGAGCAAGTCGCGACGATTTTCTTGACGAATCGAGAATGTCCTTTCCGTTGTTTGATGTGCGACTTGTGGCGGAATACAACAGATGATTCCATTGCCGTGGGAGATATTCCTGCTCAGATCGATTTTGCTTTTAGAGAGCTGGCGATTGAAGCAGCCATCAAGAGTGGCGATGTTTCGCAGGTCAAGCTATATAACAGTGGAAATTTTTTTGATGCTCGAGCGATTAGCCGGCAGGACTGGCCTGGGATTGCTGATCGCCTGGCGACCTGCCAGAGAACGATCGTCGAAAATCATCCCCGCTTGTGTAATGATGATTGCCTGCAATTTCGAGATAGCCTGCAAGGAGAGTTGGAAATAGCGCTTGGTCTTGAGACGATTCATCCGGAAATCCTTCCCCGCCTCAACAAGCAAATGCCCCTGATGGATTTTCAGCGGGCAGTTGAATTCTTGCGAGATCATGAAATTAGTGTGCGAACTTTTGTTCTTTTAAAACCGCCCTCGCTGGATGAGGAAGAAGGGGTGCAGTGGGCAATTCGGTCCTTGGAGTATGCCTTTGATGCTGGTGCCGAGTGTTGTAGTATCATTCCGACCAGGCCAGGTAACGGGATCATGGAACAATTGCAGAACGAGGGGATTTTTCAGCCACCCAATGTGCAATCCATGGAACGTGTACTCGCGGCCGGCCTGCAAATGGAACGAGGGCGTGTCTTTATGGATCTGTGGGACGGGAAACAGTTTTGTTCCTGCTCCGAGTGTGGCCCAGCACGCCTGCAACGATTGGAGTCAATGAATAAGACACAACAACAATTGCCCGCCGTTGAATGTTCTCAACCCGGTTGTGGATAATTCAGAAATTTAATGGAACGTGTCGTTACACTAAAATGGACAGTCGCTGATCATGCACCATGATGTTGATGTGGTTGTTTTAGGATCCGGTTTTTCCGGTTCTCTACTGGCACAAATTCTTTGCCGTACAGGACGCTCCGTAGCACTGCTCGATAACCGTGGACATCCTCGTTTTGCTATTGGAGAATCGTCTACACCGAGTGCGAATCTTATCTTGAAGCAACTCGCAGATCGTTATGACCTGAAAGGTCTCAGTCCGCTTTCCAGCTATGGTAGCTGGCAACAGGCTTATCCGGAAATCGGCTGCGGGATCAAACGCGGTTTCAGCTATTTCAAACACCACCGAGGAAAACGATTTCAGACGGGTCCCGATCACGAAAACGAATTGCTGGTGGCAGCCAGCAATGACGATGTCCAAAGTGACACCCACTGGTTTCGCCAGGATGTTGACGCCTTCTTTTTTCAGGCTGCAATGGATCAGGGTGCTTTAGTATTGCAGTACGCTGAAACGACAAGCATGGCGTATGATCCACTGGCTACACGAGCTTGGGAGATTGAAGTGACTCATGCTGGGCAACCAGTTCTTTTGCGAGCGGCCTTTGTGGTGGATGCTACAGGTGCCGGTGGGGTACTGCAGCGTTTTCTGCAGATCCCAGATCAGACTGATCAACTGCAGACACGATCGTCAGCACTCTATGCTCACTTTCAAGAGGTGAAGCCGTGGCACGCTGAGTTAGCAAAGGAAGATGACTCAGTCGCAGACCATCCATTTGACTGTGATCATTCGGCTCAACATCACTTGCTGGAAGACTCCTGGTGTTGGTTGCTCAGATTCAACCAGGGGATTACTAGTGTTGGTTTGATGATCGATCAAACAGGGTCACAGAGAACAGCTGGCGCGATCACGGAAGCATCTTGGCAAGAGAGACTGGCGCTCTACCCTTCCCTGCAGAATCTCTTGGAAGACGCCACGCTTGTTGATCCGCCTGGGCGACTGCTGCGGGCGGAACGTGTCCAGCGCATGTGTGGACAGGCTGCCGGCGCCCATTGGGCAATGTTACCTCACACTGCTGGATTCATTGATCCTTTGCACAGCACGGGCATTGCTCATACCCTCTCGGGCATCGAGCGACTGGCTATGATCCTCGATCAACTTTGGGAGAGTGAGCAGCGAGCTGATGCCTTGCAGGGTTACCATGAGACGCTCATGCAGGAACTCTCGATGATCGATCGACTGGTTTACGGTTGCTACCGAACCCTTGATGACTTTCCCCGGTTTGTAAGTTACTCGATGCTCTATTTTGTGGCGACGATTGGATATGAACAAAATCGGCTCGATCCGGCTCAACAAAGTCATCAGTCAGCTTTCTTGGGAGCGGATGATGCTGACTGGAATCAGACCGTCAACCAAATCCTCCAGCGTTTGGAAGCAGGTCTGCAGCGGGGTGAGAAGTGCTTGCACGAGGCAGAGAAATTCGAAGCAGACGTTTGGGAAGCACTTAAACCATTTGACTTGGTAGGTTTAAGTAGCCCGGAGGTCCAACACATGTACCCCCACACAGCTGCTTTTTAGACTTTTTATTGTGTGAATTCCGGCTTTAGTGCCGGAAGGCAATCTTAACACGATAGTGATTTCGAGGGTATAATTTCAATCACCTACCTGGCAAGGGATCAGGCAGCCGTTTTGCACTGTGAATACGGCTTAGTTCCAACATGACTTGCCCCATGGATAATCCCAGACAGCTATGAATTTAGATTACATCTTGAGAGAGCGGACAGGGAAGCGCAGGATCTCTTGGAGATGCCTCTGGGTGGTGACATTAACGAGTTTGCTCGGCCAGCTGATAACGCAGCACGCCGAGATCATGGCAGCCGAACCACTGCACGCTCGAATCGATGCTTCGATTACAGCAGGACATCCGGGATCGATGAGTGAAGTGGCCAGCGATGCGGAGTTCATCCGGCGTATTTACCTGGATTTACACGGTACAGTGCCGACAACGACCCAGGTGCGTTCGTTCTTAGCCGATGAGTCTGCAGACAAGCGGGCAAAGGTCGTTGATCAATTGCTGGCGGCTCCGCGTTTCTCACGATTCATGGCTACGACTTTTGATGTCATGATGATGGAACGTCAGGCTGACAAGCATATCAAGACGCCGGAATGGCGCAAGTATTTGTATGAGTCATTCTTGTCTGGCAAAGGATTGGATCAACTGTCGCGAGAGATTTTGTCGGCTGATGGGGTCGATCCCAAATTGCGGCCTGCGGCACGGTTCTATCTCGATCGTGAGGGTGAAACGAATCGTTTGACTCGCGATGTTGGCCGCATCTTTTTTGGTATGGATCTGCAGTGTGCTCAGTGCCATGATCATCCCTTGATCGATGATTATTACCAGGAAGACTACTACGGTATTTTTGCTTTCCTCAATCGCAGTTTTGTCTTTACTGCTAAGGATAAGAAGGTCTTTTTTGCTGAAAAGGCTGAGGGGAATGTTTCCTTTACATCGGTTTTCACGAAAGAGGCTGGGGAGTCGGGACCTTGCCTGCCAGCCAGTCAGCCGATCAAGGAACCAGAGTTCAAGAAGGGTGAAGAGTACCAGGTGAAACCGGCCAAGGATGTGCGGCCGATTCCCAAGTACAGTCGTCGACAGCAACTGGCGGTGTTGGCAACATCCGGAAAAAATCAGGCCTTTAATCGTAACATGGCCAATCGACTTTGGGCCCACATGATGGGCAAGGGTCTTGTTGAGCCGGTTGATTTGAATCATTCGGACAATCCAGCTATCAATCCGCAGCTTATGGCAGTTCTTTCGAATGAACTCGCTGCGATGAAGTTTGATATTCGCTCATTCCTGCGAGAGCTGGCTTTAAGTGGAACTTATCAGCGTGCCTTGGATATGCCGAAGGGCCTCTCGATGTCAGCTGAGCAGGCAGCCCAGGAAGTGGCCTCGCTGGAAGCAGAGCACAAGAAACGGGTAACAGCAGCTCAACAGCTGACGGCGGAAATGGAAAAACTTGCCAAACAGCGGCTACAGGAAAAAGAGGTACTGGCGCCGCTTGCCAAGCAGTTGACAGCTCTGACCAAGCCGTTGGACGAATTACGGAAAAAAGCAACGGCCGCCCAGAAAGTTGCCTCGGACAGTAAGCAGAAGTTGACTCTCAAGCAAGAACAAGCAGCGGCCGTGGAAGCCGCTGCCGCGTCAGCTGAGCAGGCAGCGAAGATATTGCCACAGGAAGCAGAACTGCAAAAGGCTGCCCTTGCGTTGCGTACGCGAGCCAAGCAACTCCAGCAACAGGTGATGGCAGCAGAAAAAGACTACCAGCCGAAGAATGCAGCTGCTTTGGCAGCTAACAAAATGCTCGCGGAAAAAGAAAAGACCTTCACCGAGGTCAGCGGGCAAGCGAATCAGGTAAAGGCAAAGATACTTGAGTTGACGATACAGAGGCGCAAGACGCGGTTGGATTATCAGTCACATAATCAACACGTGATGCTGATCGTGGACCGAATTAGTGATATTCGTTTGTTGGCCAGCTATGAAGACTTGGCAACGACAGCATCCCAGTCTCGGCAAAAACTTGAACGTGTCAGCACTGAGTCTCGTTCGCTAACGCAAAAAGCAACGGCCCTGTCGGCGGAGCTGGCGAAACGCGAGACAGCTCTTCAGAAAGTGGTTGCGGTGAACGCAGAAGCGACCAAAGAGGTTGTTCGTTTAGAGGAACGACAAAAGGTGTTACAGCAATTGGATCAATTATTGCCGAAAGTGGTTAACAACCTGGAAGGTGTTGGTGCCCAATTGCCAAAGGATCCGGCAGTGACCCAAGTTCAGCAGCAAATCAAAACGCGATTAGCAAAGTTGCCCCAGGATGTCAGCCAGGCAACGAAAGCTTTGACCGAGAATGAAGCACGGGTTACATCGACCGCCAAGGAAATGGGTGAATTGCGGCCGGTTGTCGACGCCACTCGAAAACAGCGTGACGAGATGATGCCAAGGGTTGCTGCACTGAAAAAAGAATTGGACCTGGCACAAGTCGATTCCAGGGAATCAGAGGACAAGCGGTTAGCAGTTCATAACCAGTTAGTAGAATCCTGGGAGCGGCGTTTTGCAGTTGCCGGGCTGAAGCCGATGACTCCGGAACAACTTGGCTGGAGCATGATGCAAACACTGGGAGTTTGGGAGCGACAGCGGATTGCGTCTCGGGCGGAACTGGACAAGAAAAGTCCACTGAGTGACGCCGACAAAAAAGATGCGGGCAAGGTGGCCGAACGAAATAAGCAGCTGGAAGCAGCTGTCTATGAAAAACTTAAAGGGCAACTAGCGTCGTTTGTGAAGTTGTTTGGAGCCGGAGCAGGACAACCCCAGGGTGATTTCTTCGCCACGGTTGACCAGGCGTTATTTCTAGCGAATGGTGGCCTTGTGCGGGGTTGGTTGACTCCCAGTGGGGGGAGTTTATCGGATCGTTTAAATAAACAGACCGATGTGCCAGCTTTAACCGAAGAACTCTATATAAGCGTTTTATCTCGTCGTCCGACGGATACTGAAGTAGCAGAAGTGACCAAGTACCTCGGTAATCGAGGAAAGGAACGTTCTCAAGCAATCCAAGAAATCGTCTGGGCGCTGTTAACGTCTGTCGAATTTCGTTTCAACCATTAGTAGAATAAGTGGGACCGAATCGTTAGGAGAAACAACGATGAAATGTAAATATGCTTGTGGCTCGATGGAACACATGTTAGCGCGTCGCCAGTTTTTAGGTGGAGCGGTTGCGGCTACTGGAGCCGTTGCTGGTGGTCTGGGCTGGTTAGCGCAACCGGCGGCAGCACGACGACTGCGCAAGGACCAGAAACGGGTCCTGGTCGTCAATATGGCAGGTGGATTGAGCCAATTGGAAAGTTGGGATCCCAAACCACAAACACCCACTGGTGGACCATTCCGCGCGATCAAGACCACGGTACCTGGTACGGAGCTATGTGAGCTCTTGCCCTATACAGCCAAGCAAATGCATCTGCTGTCTATCGTCCGTAGTATCAATACTCGCGAGAATGACCATGGTAAGGGGCGTCACATGATGGAGACCGGCCGTCGCCCGACGCCAGCTGCTCAGTATCCCAAGTTAGGTGCCGTCGTTGCCAAGGCATTGGACGATCCGCAGTCGTCATTACCAGGCCATATCCTGGTATCCAACGGGGGCGGTGGTGGTCGTAATAATGATGCGGCCTATCTCGGGCCCAAGTATGCAAGCATCACCGTGGGTGGTAAACCGCCTCAGGATTCGGCGCGACCGGACGGACTGTCCAAGACCATAGACCTGCAGCGAAATAGTTTTCGTCGCAAAGTCAATGATCAGTTTCAACTGCGACGACGAACGGCCAAGACAGACGCCTATACTGAAAATTACGAACAAGCTTTGCAGCTCATGGAAAAACGCGAGGTATTCGATGTCAGCAAGGAGTCTGCCAAGGATCATGATCGGTACGGCAAGTATGATTTTGGTAAGCATTGCCTGCTAGCCCGACGGTTACTGGAAAACGATGTAGCGGTTGTCCAGGTGACGCACTCCAACTATGACACCCATAACGAGAACTTCAATTTTCATCTGGAGCAACTGGGTGAATTCGATAATCCGTGTGCTACCCTGGTCGCTGACCTGGAAGAGCGTGGTTTGCTCGAAAGTACACTCGTTGTTGTCCTGTCTGAATTTGGACGAACACCAAAAATCAATCCGCGCTATGGTCGTGACCACTGGGGTACCGCCTGGTCGGTTTGCCTTGGCGGAGCTGGCATTCAGCCGGGAGCGATTATTGGTAAAACCAATGACCATGGAACGGCAGTTGCTGATCGGGAAGTCGATCATGGGCATCTCTTTCACACCTACTTGCAAGCGGTTGGATTGGACTCCACGGATACTTTTGACGTGGGCGGACGGCCTGTACCGCTGGCAGATCCGGCTTATAAACCGATTGAGGAACTGCTTGTCTAGGCACACGGAACGTTCACCCCAATCACGAAAGAGGTAACCAGAGCCCGTTACCGAATCCGGT